>JAHCKB010000003.1 GCA_026125985.1 Bradyrhizobium sp. | reverse complement strand
GTTCGCGAGCCCTTCCAGCTTCAACAATTTCTGGGGCGTGCCGCTGACGCTCTGCAACGGCGATCCCTCGGCCAGCGCCTGGGTCGTCGAGATGGGCATGAACCAGGTCGGCGAAATCGCGCGCCTTGCCGAGCTGGCGCGGCCGACGGTGGCGCTCGTCGTCAACGTGCAGCCGGTGCATCTGGAAAAGCTCGGCAGTCTGGAAGCCATCCGCCGCGAGAAGGTCTCCATTGCGCAGGGACTTCCAGCAGATGGCGTGCTGGTGCTGCCGGCCGGCCTCGAAGCACCGGAGTGGAAGGGCAGGACGATCCGTTTCGGCGAGCACGCCGAAGTGTGCGAGGTCAGTCATGTCGCGCGCGGCGAGAGCTGGGATGTGACCGCCGAAGTCGGCGGCAATCAGGTCTCCTTCGGTCTCACGCCCGGTGCTCCGCACCGTCTGCACAACGCGCTCGCTGCGCTTGCCTCGGTCTATGCTGCCGGTCTTGATGCCGCAGCCCTTGCGCCTGAACTCAACGATGTCGGTATCATGACCGGGCGCGGTGTCGAGCAGACGGTCGCCGGCGCTACCCTGATCGACGACAGTTTCAACGGCAATCCGGCGAGCATGGTCGCGGCGCTCGACAGCCTGAAGGCGCGACCCGTAGAAAACGGCCGGCGTATCGCCATCCTCGGCGACATGCTCGAACTCGGCGATGAAGCGCCTTCCTATCACGTAGCCCTGGCAAAGCATCTCGACGGCATCGACGGCGTCTATTGCGTCGGTCCCCTGATGCGCCACCTCTATTCGCTGCTGCCGGCGGGCAAGGGGTTCGGCTGGCACGAGGATCCTGCCACGCTCGAGCCGCAACAGGTGGCCAAGCTGCTGCGCGGCGGCGATGTCGTGGTGGTCAAGGGCAGCAAGAAGATGTTCTGGGTGAACAAGTTCGTGCCCCGTCTGGTTGCCGCGTTGCAGGCGAGGGTGTGAGGGCGAATATGACACCTGCAAACTTTCATCCTGCCATGACTCGCCCTTCGCCCGGGGCGTGGTTAGAATGCATCTCGCCTTTGCGGCACGGCCGCGTCAGCGGCACGGGACATATTGAATGCTATATTGGCTGATCGAGCTTTCGAACACGGTACCTTTCCTCGGGTTCCTCAAGGGGCTCCTGAACGTGTTCCGCTACATCACCTTCCGCACCGGAGGTGCGATGGTGACGGGCGCGCTGTTTGTATTTCTGTTCGGGCCCTGGATCATCGATCATCTGCGGCTGCGCCAGGGCAAGGGCCAGCCGATCCGCACCGATGGCCCGCAGTCGCATCTGATCGCCAAGAAGGGCACGCCCACGATGGGCGGGCTGATGATCCTGTCGGGCCTCGTGGTGGCGACGCTGCTCTGGGCCAATCCGATCAATCCCTATGTCTGGATCGTGCTGGCGGTGACACTCGGCTTCGGCTTTGTCGGCTTCTATGACGACTACCTCAAGGTGACCAAGCAGTCGCACTCCGGCTTTGCCGGCAAGGCACGCCTCTTGATCGAGGGCATCATCGCGCTCGCCGCCTGCTACGCGCTGGTGCGGCTTGGCCGCGAAGCCTCGTCGACCTCGCTCGCGATCCCCTTCCTGAAGGACGTCGTGATCCACTTCGGCTGGTTCTTCGTCATATTCGGCGCCTTCGTCATCGTCGGCGCCGGCAATGCCGTGAACCTCACCGATGGTCTCGACGGCCTTGCCATCGTACCTGTCATGATCGCGGCTGCCAGCTTCGGTCTGATCGCCTATCTGACCGGCAATGCCGTGTTCTCCGACTACCTGCAGATCAACTACGTCGCGGGCACCGGCGAACTCGCGGTGCTGTGCGGCGCGCTGCTCGGCGCGGGCCTCGGCTTTCTCTGGTTCAACGCGCCGCCGGCCTCGATCTTCATGGGAGATACCGGCTCGCTTGCGCTCGGCGGCATGCTGGGTGCTACCGCGGTCGCGGTGAAACACGAGATCGTGCTGGCGGTCATCGGCGGGCTGTTCGTGCTGGAAGCCATCTCCGTCATCGTGCAGGTGGCGTCTTTCAAACTGACGGGCAAGCGCGTGTTCCGCATGGCGCCGCTGCATCACCATTTCGAGCAGAAGGGCTGGACCGAGCCGCAGATCGTGATCCGCTTCTGGATCATCTCGGTGATGCTGGCGCTCGCCGGTCTCTCCACGCTGAAGCTGCGCTGAGCGATCGATGATCCCCGTCACCTCCTTTGCGGGCAGGACGGTCGCGGTGTTCGGCCTCGGCGGTTCGGGGCTGGCGAGCTGCCATGCGCTCAAGGCGGGAGGCGCCGAAGTCATCGCTGCCGACGACAATCCCGACAATGTCGCACAAGCGGCGCAGGCTGGATTCGTCACCGCAGACCTGCGTAGCGTATCCTGGACGAACTTCGCCGCACTGGTGCTCACGCCGGGCGCGCCTCTGACACATCCCATGCCGCACTGGAGCGTGCTGTTGGCGCGCCGGGCCGGCGTGGAGGTGATCGGCGACATCGAGCTGTTTTGCCGAGAGCGCCGCCGCCACGCGCCGGATGCGCCTTTCGTCGCCATCACCGGCACCAACGGCAAATCGACCACGACGGCGCTGATTGCACACCTGACGAAGTTCGCCGGCTACGACACCCAGATGGGTGGCAATATCGGCACCGCGATCCTGTCGCTGCAGCCGCCGCGCATGGGCCGCGTGCACGTCATCGAGATGTCGTCCTACCAGATCGATCTGGCGCCGTCGCTCGATCCGTCCGTCGGCATCCTGCTCAATATCAGCGAGGACCATATCGACCGTCACGGCACGCTGGAAAACTATGCCACCGTGAAAGAGCGCCTGGTCGCGGGCGTGCAACCACAGGGCACTGCCATTGTCGGCGTCGACGATGCCTGGTGTCGCAACACCGCCGACCGTCTCGACCGATCCGGCAAGAACGTCGTGCGTATCTCCGTCAAGAACCCGCTCGCCAGCGGCATCTATGTCGAGCACGAGGTCATTGTCAGCGCCGACGGCGGCACGCGCACGGAGATCGCGCGTCTCGGCGGCATCGGCTCGCTGCGCGGCCTGCACAATGCGCAGAACGCCGCCTGTGCATCCGCCTGCGCGCTCGCCATGGGGATGAGTACGGAGACGCTGCAGAAGGGCCTGCGCAGCTTTCCCGGTCTTGCGCATCGCATGGAGCAGGTCGGCCGCCGCGGCAACGTGCTGTTCGTCAACGACTCCAAGGGCACCAACGCCGACGCCGCGGCGCATGCGCTTTCGTCGTTCGGCGAAATCTTCTGGATCGCCGGCGGCAAGCCGAAGGCCGGCGGCATCTCGGGCCTTGCCGGTTATTTCCCGCGCATCAGGAAGGCCTACCTGATCGGCGAAGCGGCGGCCGAGTTTGCCGCGACGCTCGGAGAGCGCGTGCCGCACGAGATTTCCGGCACGCTGGATGTCGCGGTCGCCAATGCCGCGCGCGACGCCGAAGCCTCGGGCCTCAAGGACCCCGTCGTGCTGCTGTCGCCGGCCTGCGCCTCCTTCGACCAGTACCGCAATTTCGAGATCCGCGGCGCTGCCTTCCGCGATCTCGTCAACGCGCTGCCCGGCGTTGGGCCGGCAGTCTGACGCGCGCCATCACGTCTGAAGTTTTCCGAAACAGGTTCTGGGTATGGCGGTTTGGGGCTCCAAATCCCAACTTTCGCTTGCTTTCGTTTTTTCGTGTGATCTAATCAAAAGCGAAAGCTAAGTCGCCAAAGCGAAACAGGCGATTGCCGGGGAAGCGTTCGTTGAATCGGGTGTACGACCTCGCCATTATTGGAGGCGGCGTGAATGGTTGCGGCATCGCGCGCGATGCAGCGGGCCGGGGCAACTCCGTTTTCCTTTGTGAAATGAATGACTTGGCAAGCGGGACATCGTCCTGGTCGACCAAGCTCGTACACGGCGGCCTGCGCTATCTGGAATATTACGAGTTTCGCCTGGTTCGTGAGGCCCTGATCGAACGCGAAATTCTCTGGGCAATCGCGCCCCATATCATTCGGCCCTTGCGTTTCGTTTTGCCGCACCACGCAGGATTGCGTCCGGCCTGGCTGCTCCGCCTCGGGTTGTTCCTCTATGACCATATCGGCGGGCGACATCTGCTGCCGCCGACCCGTTCTGTGGACCTCTCAACCGACGCGGTCGGCAAGCCGCTGAAGCCAGGCCGTTACAAAAAGGCTTTCGAGTATTCCGATTGTTTCGTGGACGACGCCCGCCTCGTGGCGCTGAACGCGCGCGATGCCGCCGACCGCGGCGCCGACATTCGAACCCGGGCCCGCGCAGCCGAGATCAGGCAGGCCGAAGGCATCTGGCAGGTCATGGTGGAGGATACGCTGAGCGGAAGCCGCAGCACCATCAAGGCTCGCGCGCTGATCAATGCCGGCGGTCCGTGGGTCGAGCAGGTGCTGGCCTCGGGTGCCGGCGTCAACGCGAAAGCCAAGGTGCGGCTGGTGCAGGGTTCCCACATCGTGGTGCGCCGGCTCTATGCCCATGACCGCGCCTACATGTTCCAGAATGCCGACGGTCGTATCGTGTTCGTCATCCCCTACCAGGACGACTTCACGCTGATCGGCACCACCGACCGCGACTATGACGGCGATCCCGCCAAGGTGAAGATTACGGCAGAGGAGATCGACTATCTCTGCAACTCCGTCAGCGAGTATCTTGCCAAACCTGTGAAGCCCGCGGACGTCGTCTGGAGCTACGCCGGCGTGCGCCCGCTCTATGACGACGGCGCGAGCGAAGCCAAGGCCGCCACCCGCGACTATGTGTTCGAGCTGGACTTGCCCGGCGGTGCGCCGCTGCTGTCGATCTATGGCGGCAAGATCACGACGTACCGGAGGCTCGCCGAGGAAGCACTGGAGCGGCTGGAACCCTATCTGCACAGCGTCAAGGCGAAGGAGGGCTGGACCGCGACCGCGCCCTTGCCGGGCGGTGACATGGATGTTTCCGCGGTTGCGGCGCTGACCGCCGAATTGGTGCGCGAACATCCGTTCCTGTCGCACGAGCATGCCAACCGGCTGGCGCATGCCTACGGAACCCGTGCGACGAAATTGCTAGGCAGCGCGGCATCGATGTCCGATCTCGGACAGGCTTTCGGTGATACGCTGACCGAAGCCGAAGTCAGGTACCTCATGAACAATGAGTGGGCCGTGACCGCTGAAGATGTGGTGTGGCGCCGCTCCAAGCTCGGTTTGCGGCTGTCGCCGACGGAGATCGGGGCTCTCGACGACTGGATGTCTTCGCATCGGACGGCCGGCGAGCGAGCGCCGAGCGAAGCGGGAGGGCGGGCATGAGCATCACGCTCGACCACGTCACTCGCATTATCGATGGCGTTCCCGCCATCCGTGACGTCTCGCTGACCCTGGAGCGTGGGACGCTCAGCGTGCTGCTCGGACCGACGCTGTCGGGCAAGACCTCGATCATGCGGCTGCTAGCCGGGCTCGACAAGCCGACTTCGGGCCGTGTGCTGGTCGACGGCAAGGACGTCACCGGCATTGATGTACGCCAGCGCTCGGTCGCGATGGTCTATCAGCAATTCATCAACTATCCCTCGCTCACCGTCTACGAGAATATCGCCTCGCCGCTGCGCGTGCAGGGGCGGCCGAAGGAAGAGATCGACCGCCGTGTGCAGGAGGCGGGAAGGCTCCTGAAGCTCGAACCGTTCTTGAACCGCACGCCCTTGCAGCTTTCCGGTGGGCAGCAGCAGCGCACCGCCATTGCGCGTGCGCTGGTCAAGGGCGCCGATCTCGTCCTGCTCGATGAGCCGCTTGCGAACCTCGACTACAAGCTGCGCGAGGAACTGCGTACCGAATTGCCGCGCATCTTCGAGGCATCGGGTGCGATCTTCGTCTATGCCACGACGGAGCCGTCCGAGGCGTTGCTGCTCGGCGGCGACACGCTGTGTATGTGGGAAGGCGAGGTGCTGCAGCACGGCGAAACGTCGAAGGTCTATCGCCATCCCGACACGCTGCGGGTGGCGCAGGTGTTTTCCGATCCGCCGCTTAACATCGTCGGTATCGAGAAAAAGAACGGCAGCGTTGCCTATTCCGATGGACGCGAGGCGCCCGCGACCGGCCTTTATGCGAACCTTCCCGACGGCGCCTACCGCGTCGGCTTTCGCGCCCACCAGATCGAGATTGCCGGCGACGCTGCGGGCCGCCACGTTTTCCCAGCCACAGTCTCGGTAACCGAGATCACCGGATCGGAAAGCTTCGTGCATCTCCGCCACGAATCTTCCGACTGGGTCGCCGTTCTGCATGGCGTACATGAATTCGAACCTGGCGAGAGGCTGGATGCCGCGCTCGATCCGGACAACGTCTTTGTATTCGATGCGGCCAATCGTCTGGTTGCATCTCCGCCGATGGCGTTTTCAAGCGAATTGCGAAGCGGTTCGCATCAAGAAAACGCGTTAAACCAGAAAAACGCCTGAGGGAGATGCGACATGGCCCGCATTGACCTCGTTGACCTCGCGCACTCCTACAGCGGCAACGACGCGCCGCCGGAGAGTTTTGCGCTGAAACCGGTCACCATGACCTGGAGGCAGGGAGGAGCCTATGCACTGCTCGGCCCCTCCGGGTGCGGCAAGACCACGCTGCTCAATCTGATTTCGGGCATCGTGACGCCGTCGCGCGGGAAAATCCTGTTCGACGGCATCGACATCACGCAGGCGACGACACAGAAGCGAAACATCGCCCAGGTGTTCCAGTTCCCGGTCATTTACGACACCATGACTGTCGGGCAGAATCTGGCGTTTCCTCTCAAGAACCGCGGCGTGCCGGCGGCGGAGATTGCCGCACGGGTGAAGCAGATCGCAGATCTTCTGGAGCTCACGCCCTATCTCGATCGCAAGGCCACCCGTCTCACGGCCGACGCCAAGCAGAAGATATCGCTCGGCCGCGGTCTCGTGCGTTCCGACGTCGCCGCCATCCTGTTCGACGAGCCGCTTACGGTGATCGACCCCGAATTGAAGTGGCAGTTGCGCTCGAAGCTGAAAGCGCTGCACCGCGAGCTCGATCTCACCATGATCTACGTGACACACGACCAGACCGAGGCGCTGACCTTCGCCGACACCGTCGTGGTCATGCATGACGGCCGTGTGGTGCAGAGCGGCACGCCCGCCGAGCTCTTCGAAAAGCCCGCGCATACGTTTGTCGGCTATTTCATCGGCTCGCCCGGCATGAACATCATGCCGGCGCAGGTTCGCGGCCGCGAGGCGCGCATCGACGGCCACACCATCGTGCTGAACCGGAACTACGACGGGTTGTCGTCAGGTTCCCTGATCGAGATCGGCGTCCGTCCGGAATTCGTCGACGTCGTCGCTCCTGCGCCGGGGCTGCTCTCCGCCAGTATCGAGCGGATCGACGATCTCGGCCGCATCCGCTTCGCCCGCGTTCGCGTCGGCGACGTCAAGCTCGCCGCACGCGTGCCGCCGGGCTTCTCGCCCTCGGGCGATGCCGCCGCAATCGTCTTCGATCCCGCGCATGTTCACGTCTATGCCGACAGTCTTCTGGTCGAGGGAGCTGCCTGATGGAAAAGACCGTTGACCAGAAGGCCTGGTTCCTGGTGCTGCCGGTGTTCCTGATCGTGGCATTCTCCGCGGTGCTGCCGCTGATGACGGTCGTCAACTATTCGGTGCAGGACACGTTCGGAAACAATCAATTCTTCTGGAACGGAGTCGGCTGGTTCAAGGAGCTGCTCGACCCCAACACCGATCTCGGCGAGCGCTTCCTTGCTTCCGTCTGGCGCAATCTCCTGTTCTCCGCGATCATTCTCGCTATCGAGGTGCCGCTCGGCATAGTCGTCGCGTTGTCGATGCCGCGGCAAGGCTGGCAGGTCGCCGCCTGTCTCGTCATCCTTGCGCTGCCGCTGCTCATTCCGTGGAACGTGGTCGGCACTATCTGGCAAATCTTCGGCCGTCCCGACATCGGTCTGCTCGGCTACGTCCTGAACGAGATCGGCCTCAACTATAATTACGTGTCCAACGATCTGGATGCCTGGTTCACCGTCGTGCTGATGGATGTCTGGCACTGGACCAGCCTGGTCGCGTTGCTCTGCTACGCCGGCCTGAAGTCGATTCCCGACGCCTATTACCAGGCCGCCCAGATCGACGGCGCTTCACGCTGGGCCGTGTTCAAGGCCATTCAGCTTCCAAAGATGAACCGCGTGCTGCTGATTGCCGTGCTGCTGCGTTTCATGGACTCGTTCATGATCTATACCGAGCCATTCGTCGTCACCGGCGGCGGACCCGGCAATTCCACTACTTTCGTTTCGATCGAACTCGTCAAGATTGCGCTCGGCCAGTTCGACCTTGGCAAGGCCGCAGCGCTCTCGCTGGTCTATAACTTGATCATCCTGATCGTATGCTGGATCTTCTACACGGTAATGACCAATGCCGGCGCCGAGCGGCCGGCGAAGGGAGGTATCGCATGAACACGATACCCGGTCGTCGCATCATCATCTCGGCCTTTTTGGTCTTCCTGCTGTTGCCGATCTACTGGCTCGTCAACATGAGCTTCAAGACCAACAACGAAATCGTCACCACCATGACGTTGTGGCCGCACAGTCCGACGCTGGAGAACTACGTCACCATCTTCACCGACGAAAGCTGGTATTCCGGCTATATCAACTCTTTGAAGTACGTCATCATCAATACGGTTATCTCGATCTCGGTGGCGTTGCCCGCGGCCTACGCGTTTTCCCGTTACCGTTTCCTCGGCGACAAGCATCTTTTCTTCTGGCTGCTGTCGAACCGCATGGCGCCTGCGGCGGTTTATGCGCTGCCGTTCTTCAATCTCTATTCCGCGATCAATCTGTTCGATACGCCGTGGGCGGTGGCGCTGGCGCACTGCATCTTCAACGTGCCGCTGGCGGTGTGGATCCTCGAAGGCTTTGTGTCGAGTGTGCCGCGCGAGATCGACGAAACCGCTTTCCTGGACGGATATTCCTTCCCGCGCTTCTTCGTAAAGATCCTCATTCCCCTGATCTCGAGCGGCATCGGCGTCGCTGCCTTCTTCTGCTTCATGTTCTCCTGGGTCGAATTGCTGCTTGCGCGCACACTGACGTCGGTGGCGGCAAAGCCGATCTCGGCGACCATGACGCGCACGGTGTCCGCGGCCGGTATCGACTGGGGTCTTCTGGCCGCCGCCGGCGTGCTCACCATCATCCCCGGCGCGCTCGTGATCTGGTTCGTTCGCAACTACATCGCGCGCGGATTCGCGCTCGGACGAGTGTAGGAGCGCAACATGGAAAACATCGCATGGATGGCCTGGACGGTGCCCACCGCGATCTTCTTCGCGCTGATGGCGTCGACCCTGGGCGTCATGACCTGGCTTGCGGTCGCTTATCCGGAAGCGGAGCGCGTAGGCGTCCTGCGCATCCCGACCACGCGCGGCGACCGCCTTTTCATCTCGCTGATAATTGCTGCCGTTATTCACCTTCTTTGGATTGCCTTCGTCGGGACCGAACCGATCGCAACTCTGCCGATCGGGGAGGGCGTTGAGATATCGAGCCTCTGGCTCGCAACACTGATTTCGCTTGGCGCAGCCGTTGCGATTTTTCGCACCGTTTGAGTCAGGCGAGTAGGGGCGGATCCGGGATCAACCTGGACCAAGGGCTACATTTTCTGTCGCTGTAACGGAGGAGACCATAATGCGACGCTTGAGAAGCAAAGACAGCCTGTTGGCCAGGACCAGCGCTGCGGCGCTGTTTGCGGCCGCCATGACCATCGCGTTGCCCGCTCTTGCGGACGATGCCACGATTCAGAAGTGGATCGACAACGAGTTCCAGCCCTCGACCTTGTCCAAGGCCGACCAGTTGAAGGAGTTGCAGTGGTTCGAGAAGGCCGCCGCTCCCTTCAAGGGCATGGAAATCAACGTCGTGTCGGAAACCATCACGACTCATGAATACGAGTCCAAGACGCTGGCCAAGGCGTTCTCGGAAATCACCGGCATCAAGCTCAAGCACGACCTGATCCAGGAGGGTGACGTCGTCGAGAAGCTGCAGACCCAGATGCAGTCCGGCAAGAATGTCTATGACGGCTGGATCAACGACTCCGATCTGATCGGAACGCATTTCCGCTATGGTCAGACCGTTGTCCTGTCGGATTACATGACTGGCGAAGGCAAGGACGTCACCAATCCGATGCTCGACGTCAACGACTTCATCGGAAAGTCCTTCACGACGGGTCCGGACAAGAAGCTCTACCAGCTTCCGGACCAGCAGTTCGCGAACCTCTATTGGTTCCGCTACGACTGGTTCACCAATCCGGAATACAAGGCCAAGTTCAAGGCGAAGTATGGCTATGAGCTCGGCGTGCCCGTGAACTGGTCGGCCTATGAAGACATCGCCGAATTCTTCACCAACGACATCAAGGAGATCAACGGCGTCAAGGTCTATGGCCACATGGACTATGGCAAGAAGGATCCGTCGCTGGGTTGGCGGTTCACCGACGCCTGGCTGTCGATGGCCGGCAACGGCGACAAGGGCATCCCGAACGGCTTGCCGGTCGACGAATGGGGCATCCGCATGGAAGGCTGCCGCCCCGTTGGCTCGTCGGTCGAGCGCGGCGGCGACACCAACGGTCCTGCCTCGGTCTATGCCATCACCAAGTACCTCGACTGGATGAAGAAGTATGCTCCGCCGCAGGCACAGGGCATGACCTTCTCTGAAGCGGGTCCGGTGCCGGCGCAAGGTGCGATCGCCCAGCAGATCTTCTGGTATACCGCCTTCACCGCAGACATGGTGAAGCCCGGCATCCCCGTCGTGAACGCCGACGGCACGCCGAAGTGGCGCATGGCTCCGTCGCCGCATGGCTCGTACTGGAAGGACGGCATGAAGCTCGGCTATCAGGACGCCGGTTCTGCGACGCTCCTGAAGTCCACCCCAGCGGACCGCCGCAAGGCGGCCTGGCTCTATCTGCAGTTCATCGTCTCAAAGTCGGTGTCGCTGAAGAAGAGCCATGTCGGTCTCACTTTCGTGCGTGAGTCCGATATCTGGGACAAGTCGTTCACCGAGCGCGCGCCGAAGCTCGGCGGCCTGATCGAGTTCTACCGCTCGCCTGCGCGCGTGCAGTGGACCCCGACCGGCAACAACGTGCCTGACTACCCGAAGCTCGCGCAGCTCTGGTGGCAGAACATCGGCGATGCGTCGTCCGGTACCAAGACGCCGCAGCAGGCGATGGACGCGCTGGCGGCGGCCCAGGACTCCGTCCTCGAACGCCTCGAGAAGAGCGGCGTGCAGAAGGAGTGCGGTCCGAAGCTGAACAAGAAGGAAACCGCCGAGTTCTGGTTCGCCAAGGTCCAGAAGGACGGCACCATCGCGCCGCAGCGCAAGCTCGCCAACGAGAAGCCGAAGGGCGAGACGGTGGACTACGACACCCTGATCAAGTCGTGGCCCGCCACTCCGCCCAAGCGGGCGGAAGCGAAGTGACGGCCTAGCTGCCATTCAAGAAATGCGAAGGCCGGGAGCGATCCCGGCCTTCTTGTTTCCGCGCAAACCGCGGAAAGGAGCCCGTCTACTCTGCCGCCTGCGTGCCCGCCAGCGTCGGATAATCGGTGTAGCCCTTCACGCCACCGCCATAGAACGTGTTTTTGTCCCATGCATTCAGCGGCACGCCCTGCTTCAGGCGCTCGACGAGGTCGGGGTTGGAGATGAAGGGCTTGCCGAATGCGATCAGGTCGGCGGCGTTGGCGTCAAGCTGTCTGTTCGCCAGCTCGTAATCGTAGCCGTTGTTGGCGACGTAGGCTTGCTTGAAACGCTTGCGTAAGGAGGCGTAGTCGAACGGTGCGTTGTCGCGCGGCCCGCCGGTGGCGCCTTCGATGACGTGAATATAGGTCAGCTTCAGCGCATTGAGCTGATCGACAATGTAGTCGAACAGCGGCTGGGGATCGGAATCCGAAATGTCGTTGGCCGGCGTCACAGGCGAAATACGGATGCCGGTGCGTTCGGGACCTGCCGCCGCTGCTACCGCTTTGGATACTTCCAGCATCAGCCTCGCGCGATTCTCGATCGAGCCTCCATAGGCGTCGGTGCGCTTGTTGGCGCCGTCCTTGGCGAACTGGTCGAGCAGATAGCCGTTGGCGCCGTGGATCTCTACGCCGTCGAAGCCGGCTGCAATCGCGTTCTCCGCGCCGCGCCTGAAGTCGTCGATGATCCCCGGAATCTCCGCCAGCTCCAGCGCCCGCGGCTCGGATGTGTCGGCGAAGGTGCCGTTCACGAACGTCTTGCCCTTGGCGCGGATCGCGGATGGCGCGACTGGCTGGCCGCCATCAGGCTGCAGCGCGACATGCGAGATGCGGCCGACATGCCAGAGCTGGATAAAGATGCGTCCGCCGCGTTCGTGGACGCGATCGGTGATCTTGCGCCAGCCTGCGACCTGCTCCTTGCTGTAGATGCCAGGCGTGTCCTGATAGCCCTGGCCCTGCTGCGACACCTGGCTCGCCTCGGTGATCAGGAGACCGGCGGAGGCGCGCTGGCCATAATATTCGATCGCAAGGGGGCTCGGCACCATGCCTGATGGCACCGCGCGGTTGCGGGTCAGCGGCGCCATCACGACGCGGTTGGCGAGCGTAATCGGGCCGAGCTTGAAGGGTTCAAACAGTTTGGACTGGCTCATGTCGGGGACTTTCGGGAAATGGAAGGTGAGGGAGAATTAGGGATCGCGGTCGGGAGCGCAATCCCTCAGGCATTCGTGCCGCGCATCCTACCCCCGCACGATACCACCCATGTGACCGGCGTCGAGGAAGAGGGTGTGGCCGTTGACGTAGGAAGATTCGTTCGAGATCAGGAACAGCGCAGCATAGGCAACCTCCCAGCCGGTGCCCTGGCGGCCGAACGGCACCGTGATGGCGCGGTCAGGACGTCGGCGGCTTGCGTCGCGGCCCATCGGGCTATCGATGAAGCCGGGCGCGATCACATTGCAGCGAATGCCGTGTTCCTCGCCGGCGCGTGCGATAGCGCGGCCCAGCGCGATCTGGGCGGCTTTCGATGATTCATAGGCGGGATTGCGACCGTTGGCGCGCTGGCTCGCCATCGAGGAGGTCAGCACGATCGCGCCGCCGGGCGCCATCACGGTGAGCGCCTTCTGTGCGAACAGCATGTGGCTGCGTACGTTCACCGAATAATCGCGGTCCCAGGCTTCCGCGGTCATCTTTGCGAGCGGCAGCCCGCAGGAAATTCCGACGTTGAGGGCGAGCCCGTCCAGACCGCCGAGCTTTTGCGTGCAGCGTTCCACCGCCGGCGCAATCGCCGTGGCGTCGGAAACGTCGACCACTTCGGCGAAGGCCTTGCCGCCCTCGGCGGCAATCTGCGCCACCGTTTCTTCCGCTGCTTCCCTGTTGATGTCGATGCAGGCGACATGCGCGCCTTCGCGCGCGAATAGCACGCTCATTGCCCGGCCGTTTCCGATCGGCGGATTTTCATCGACGATGGTGCGCTGTCCCGCGCCGACCACGATGATCCTGCGTCCCGCCATCCGTCCGCGGCCCGGAGCAAGCCCGAGCGTTTCCGCATGCAGCGAAGCTGACGGATCGAGCCTGTGCGGCGCTTGCGTGGCGGTGGACATCGCGTGCTCCCTCAAATTTTGTTTTTTGTGCATTCAGCACTAGCACGTATTGCGAGCGAAGCGGCGAGCCGGCCTCGCGCCTGTCTGCCATGCACGGGAAGGGGAGTGAGACGGCGTCAGCGTGCTCGCAGCATCACCGTGCCCGCGGGATGTGCCTGAGCGCCGGGGCCGCGCATGCGCGCCAGCAATTCCGCCGTAGGCCAGGAATCCGCCGGTATGCCATATTTCTGCTGCATCGTCTTCACCGCGATGCGGGTCTGCTGGCCGAGCACGCCGTCGATCTTGCCGACGTTGAATCCCGCGCGCGCCAAGAGCTGCTGCAATTCCTTCATCTCGGAAAATTGCAGTTGCGCGACCGGTTGTGCAGGCTGGCGCATCGGGGGCGCGCCCGCGATGCGGGTGGCGAGATAGCCGGCCGTGGTCGCGTAGATCAGCGAGTTGTTCCACTCGGTATAGGCAGCGAAATTCTCGTAGGCCAGGAAAGCCGGCCCGGTCCGTCCCATCGGCAGAAGCACCGATGTCGGCAGATTGTCGTTCGGCAGCGGCCTGCCGTCGGGATAAGTCACGCCGCATGCCGCCCATTTCGAGCGCGGGTGTTTGGTCGAAGATCGGTCTGGTCCCACGGCAGATTCGGCGGCACGCGGATCTCCTGCAGCCACGGCTCGCCGCGCCGCCACTTCAATCCGGTTGCGATGTAGTTTGCGGTCGATCCGATCACGTCAGGCGCGCTGCGCAGCAGATTGCGATGGCCGTCACCGTCATAGTCCACGGCGTAGTTGAAGTAATGCGTCGGCAGGAACTGCGTCTGCCCGAGCTCGCCGGCCCATGAGCCGATCATCTCGTCTGGTGAGAGATCGCCGCGCTCGATGATCTTCAACGCCGCGACGGTCTCGTTCTCGAACATCTCCGAGCGGCGACAGTCGTAGGCGAGCGAGACCAGCGAGGGCAGGGTCGGCAGCTTGCCCATGTTGGCGCCGAAATCGCTCTCCAGCCCCCAGAACGCGGCGATGACAGCGGGCGGTACGCCGTATTCCTTCTCGGCGCGCGCAAACGCTGCAGCATAGGTCTGGATGCGCTTCTGGCCGTGTTGCATGCGGTAGGCCGCAGCCATGCGGCCGGCGAATTGCGTGAAGATCTGCCCGAACACGCGCTGGCCGCGGTCGCGATTGACGATGCCCTGGTCGTAGACGAGGTAGGGCGCGGCGGCTGCGAGCGTCCGTTGCGACACGCCTTCACTCATCGCGCGCTGCTTCAGGTCGGCCAGGAACTTGTCGAACGAGACCCCGCCATGACATGCGGCTGCGCGCGGCGATGGCGTCGTCGCCACCGGTCGTGGTGCGGACGGTGCGCCGGGCGCGGTCGCCACGGGTCTCGTTGTCGGCGGCTTCCTCTTCGATTGCTGCTGCGCGGAGACAGTAACGGCAGGGAGCAACAGCAACACTGCCAGCGCTATCGGTTTCTGTCTGCTCGTGATCTTAGCCATAGCCGCCCCGCCGCCTCAGGAAATCAGCCGATTACTGCAATATTCTCGGCGATTTGTCACTGCGTTGTGGCGGATACGGACGCCGACGCAGGCACGGACGCACCGGTTCCACCCGTTGCGGGCGGCTGCTCGCGTTTGGCCGTGACCGGCGCGCTGGTTCCGGTGCCGAAGCGGGCCCGGTAGACCTCGAGATTCTCGATCACGCGCTGCACGTAGTTGCGCGTCTCGGAGAAGGGGATGCGCTCCACCCAGTCGATGGCGTCGACATTGGGATCGCGCGGATCGCCGCGCAGCTTGATCCAGTCGCGCACGCGGCCACGGCCGGCATTGTAGCCGGCGAAGGTCATGATCAGCGAGCCTTTGTACTCCCTCATCAGCGCTGAGAGCTCGCCGGCGCCCATCTGCGTGTTGTAGACGGGATCCTTCTTCATCCGCTTCCAGTCATAGCCGACGCCAAAACGCTTGGCCGTATCCTTGCCGGCTTCCGGCGTGATCTGCATCAGGCCGACAGCATCGGCAGGCGAATGCACACGCTGGTCGAACGCGCTTTCGGTGCGCGCTACCGAATAGATCATGCCGTACTCGATCGCGGGCTCGTGCTGCTTGTGCGGGGGGATGCCAATGATGGGAAAAGCGTAATGCTCCATGGCAAAGCCGCGACCGAGCGCTTTCTTGCCGAGCTCCAGCATGGCGACTGCATCCTCGCGGGCGTAGGTGAGCTCGCCGAGCGCCGCGATCACGGCCTCGTCGCGGCATTCCTCGCCGAGATCGCGCGCGAAGGACTTCACCATGTCCTTTTCGCCGACGGCATAGAGCATCTCCGCGGCGCGGATGCGCTCGTCGGAGCTGGCGGCCGCGATCTTTTCCGGCTTCGGCATGCGCAGTTCCGCCGGCGCAAGGCCGAGCTTGGCTCGCGCGAGCTGACCGTAATAGGCGGTCGGATACTTGCTTGCGGCCTCGTAGAATGCGCGTGCCGCGCGCGTATTGCCCGCAGCTTCTTCAGCTCGCCCGCGCCAGTAATCGGCGCGTGACAGGCCGATCGGATTGGAAATCCCGTTGTCGATGCCGGCGAAATATTTGCGCGCGGTCGGGATATCATGGAGATAACGCATCGCGATCCAGCCGGGCGTGAAGGCGCGGTCTACGCGGTAGGCTGGTAGATCCGGTGTCGCCGCATCCTTCACCACGTCGAAGGCGAGCTGGAATTCACCCATGTCGAGCAGCTTGCGCGAGATGGTACGGCGGTCGCGCCACCACTCGTCGGTATCCTGCTGCGCCATCGTATCCGGCGCGGCAGCGAGGATCATCTTCGCGGCCTCGACGATCTTGTCTTTCCTGATCGCCCATTTGACCCGACAGAGCACATAGCCGAGATCGCCGCGCGCGGATTGCGGCACGTCATTGAGCTTGGACAACGCCTTGTCGAGATTGCCCTTCACTGCGGCGCAGGCCTTCACAATAGCCACGTCGTCATCGCCGAGTCGCTTGGCGGCACGCATGGCGGCTGCCAGTTCCTTGGCGCCGATCAACTTGTCCATGCGCGCACGATGGTCCTCGCGCGCCAGCAATTCCTTGAACTCGTCGTATGCCGCCTCTTCAGTCGCCTGGCTCAGCTCCTCCGTGCGCCAGGCCGCTTTCACCTCGCGCGAGGCGGCCAGTCGATCGCCTTCCGCAAGCATTGCCCGCGCCAGCGCGAATTGCCCCAGAGCGGTGAGCGGCTCTCGGCCGGCGAAGAAGGCGCGAATGGTGGCGGGATCGGCCTTCTCCTGCCACAGCCGCGCCTCCGCGCGCCGGCGCATCAGCGCCTGGCTGGGCCAAGCGGGATTGCCGGCGATGAACGTCGCGTAGCGGGCAAAGCGCACCTGTGACTCGGGCGAACGCAGGATGAACCATTCGGCGAGCTTCTGTCCGGCGGGGTCGCGGATTTCCTTAACGGCTTCGGTGGCGTCTTCCGTCTTCCCATCCCGGGCGAGATCGATCACCTTTCTTACGACCGCAAGATCGCCGGTAAGCGGCGGTACCACCGGCTTCTGCTCGTCCTCATCATCGGCCGACTTCTTGCCGCGCCTGGACTTGGCAGCCTGCTTGACGTGCTTTCCTTTGCGATGCGCTGTCTTCTTCGCGGCAGCCTTCTTGCCCGCGGTCGCTCGCGCAGGTTTGGCTTTCTTCTTCGCCGCAGATTTCTTCGCCTCCGGCTTTTTTGCTTCGGGCTTCTTCGGCTCCTTCTGCTTCGCTGTCGGCTTCGCCTCCGGTTTTTTCGTGGTCTGCTTCGCCTGGGCCGCAGCCAACGCCGTCGTGCCGGGCGCAATCAGCCAGCACGCAGCGCACAGCGCGATCAGGGCAATGATGTCGTGGAGTCGCTTCGCGTGGGTCTTTGCCATGCGCTACCTTGAAGTGAAGGGAGTGGGCTCGGTCCGGGGACAGCGGCCGACTCGTTTAACACGCTGCGCGCTGATTTGTCTGGCCGCAAAATCACCGGTTCCCTGCATAAAATCGCCGCAATGTGGGCAACCGCGGCGCGCTTCGCGCAGTACACTGCTTGAACGCAATCGTTGCGCATGTGTGCCGGCCCGTCGTCACAACCGGGTCGCGAGCCGGTCGGCATCTTGGCGACTGCGCGCGCTCGTGGCGCATTGTCGCATGCGAGACGCAAAATCGCCTTTTGCAGGCGAAAGGGCCGCCACGCACGGGTCCACGCGCCGACGCCTTCTCTTGTTGAATTCGTGTGCGGCGGAAGCAAGCCTCATCTTTCGCCCGTGCGAGACGCGTATGCGCATCTCGCGTCGATTCCACACGAGGCGCTTTACTCTGGGAGAGTATCAGAATGGCGCGTCACTCAATGCTTGAACGGTTGCTGCGGAGCGATTCGGGATTTGCGGATTTCCTTGCCTCGCTCACCGGCGGCACCAGCGGCCACGACCACCTCAACGGCACCGCCAGCGGCAACTTCCTGTTTGCAGGTGCCAGCAACGATGCCGTCGCCGGCATGGCGGGTAACGACATGCTCAACGGCGGCAGCGGCGACGACAAGATCTGGGGCGGCTCCGGCAACGACAGCCTTGCAGGTGGCACCGGTGCAGACCTGTTGGTCGGCGGCTTCGGCGCAGACCGGATGGACGGCGGCTCCGGCAACGACGTGCTGCTGTCTCGCTCGGACGCCGGCGAGATGGTGGCGGCGCAGGACGGCACGACGCAGATCTTCGCAGCCGAATCGGCCGCCTTTACCGCCACGAACGACAGGCTTACCGGCGGACGCGGCGCCGACACCTTCCGCTTCGAAGGCATGGTCAACGCCAAGGACGAGATCGTCGCCAAGCATGTCAATGACGATGGCACCATCGACTGGGTCGGCGTCACCGGCGAGAACAACGACGTTCACGATCACTGGGTCGACGGCTTCGGCAACGACGTCATCACCGACTTCAATCGCCGCCAGGGCGACAAGATCGAGATTTCGGCGCATACCGCCGAGGTTAAGTCGATCGAATATGTCGACGCCAACGGCGACGGCCGCACGGACTACAGCCTGATCACCGTCATCAGCCAGCAGGGCGACGCGGGCGCCCATGACGAGGATCTGCTCGGCACCATCAGGGTCTACGGTGATCGCGTGAGGGCGAGCGACATCACGGTCGACGCCAACACCGTCTATGGCGCTTATGAAAAGGTCGGGGAACTGCCGGAGGGTGTGCATTTCGACATCGAGGATGATGGCGTCATGCCCAATGGCGGCACCGACGGCGGTCATCACAACGCAGCGACAGCTGTCGCCAACATGGCGATCATGAGCCACTGACGGCCTTTTGCCGACGGGCCGCGTCGCCGGTTCGGGCGGATTGTCCGTAGCGGCTGGCTGTTGATATCCGAGTCGTGGCCGGGCTTGCCCCCGGCCACGACGGTCATGTTTCGGCCGGGGGAAGAGGCCCCGGCATGACGAAGTGGTAATGTTCCCGCGGCGCAGCGACGCGGGCGCTGCCGCCCCCTTGCGCCCGGGGTTCCCCGGTTCCTACTTCTATCCGTGGAGGATGGAACCATGAACTATTTCCGCACCGCATTACTGCTCGCAGGTCTGACCGCGCTCTTCATGGGCGTCGGCTTCCTGATCGGCGGCAAGGGCGGCGCCCTGATCGCGCTGGTCGTTGCCGCCGGCATGAACCTGTTCACCTACTGGAACTCCGACCGCATGGTGCTGTCGATGTACGGTGCCCATGAGGTCGACCGCAACAGCGCGCCCGATCTCTACAATCTCGTCGCCGAGCTCGCCGCCCGCGCGCAGCTTCCGATGCCGCGCGTCTTTCTGATGGACGAGGCGCAGCCTAACGCATTCGCGACCGGTCGCAATCCCGACAATGCGGCCGTCGCCGTCACCGTCGGCCTGATGCAGCAGCTTTCCCGCGAGGAGCTCGCCGGCGTGATCGCGCACGAGCTTGCGCATGTCAAAAATCACGACACGCTGCTGATGACCATTACCGCCACCATCGCCGGCGCGATCGGCATGATCGCGCAGTTCGGCATGTTCTTCGGCGGTCACCGCGACAACAACAACGGTCCCGGCCTGATCGGTTCCATCGCCATGATGATCCTGGCGCCGATCGCGGCCATGCTGGTGCAGATGGCGATCAGCCGCACGCGCGAATATGCCGCCGACAATCTCGGTGCGCGTATCTGCGGCAATCCGATGTGGCTGGCGTCTGCGCTGGGCCGCATCGAGAACGCAGCCCATCAGGTGCCGAACTACGAGGCCGAGCGCAATCCGGCGACCGCGCACATGTTCATCATCAACCCGCTGACCGGGCAGGGCATGGATAATCTGTTCGCGACCCATCCCTCGACGGCAAACCGCGTCGCCGCCTTGCAGCAGCTCGCAGCGGAAATGGGCGGGCAGGGGAGTCTGCCGACCGGCGGCCGCAACTATCCGTCGCGCGGCCCCTGGGCCGGCGGCGTGCGCCGCGGTCCGTGGGGATAGGCCTGCAAACGGAGCCGTACCGGGGCCGCCAAGTTGCGACCGTCTCGCAGGTGGCCGCTGTCAGGAATCCGAAGTGGCATTGCAGCGTTGCGAGCGAGGTGAACTCAACCGTTCCTTAAGTCGAGGCATCTAGCGTTCCAGGCAGCCTTTGGAGGCCCCATGCCCGGAATTCCGCTCGCGTTCCTTTCCTCGATCGGCGACTCACTGGTCGCCACCGTGCCGGTCACGCTCGTGCTCGCCGCGATCTTCACCGTGCTCGATCATTTCTGGGCCTGCAACCCCGGCAAGCCGTGGTGGCGGCGGCGCGAGCTCGTCACCGACATTGTGTACTGGTTCTTCGTGCCGTGGCTGGCCCGGGTCGTGCGCATCGGCCTTCTCGTCCTCGCCGCCGGATTCTTCTTCGGCATGCACACGCCGGAGCAACTCGCCGCCTTCTACGACAATGGCCATGGGCCGTTGGCAGCGCTGCCGCTGGCCGCGCAGGCGGTCATTCTCCTGATCGTCTCCGACTTCATGCTTTACTGGATCCATCGCACCTTCCATGGCGGCGCTTGGTGGAAGTATCATGCGGTCCATCACGCACCCGAGGAAGTCGACTGGCTCTCGGCGGCCCGCTTTCATCCGGTCAACCTGGTGCTTGGACCGGTTGCGGTCGACGTCTGCATGCTGCTGGCCGGCATCTCGCCCGACGCGATGGTGTGGCTCGCACCGTTCACCACCTTCCACTCCGCTTTTGTTCACGCCAACCTGCGCTGGACGCTCGGTCCGCTGAAATATGTCATCGCGACGCCGGTGTTTCACCGCTGGCATCACACGGGCCTCGACGAGGGTGGCAACACCAATTTCTCCCCCACCTTTCCGGTGTGGGACCTCCTGTTCGGAACGTTCCGTATGCCCGAAAACGTCTTGCCGGAGCGCTATGGCGCGGACGATCCGGCGATGCCGACAAGCTTCCATGAGCAGCTTGTCTATCCGTTCAAGGCAAGGTGACCAGCGCAGTGCGCGTGATCGTCCTTGGCTCTTCCTAGTTGCAGCTGGCGGTGCAGGCGCTGGCTTCCATGCCGCAGCCATTGAAATACCCGCCGCGGCGGGCGTTGCATGCCGCCCGGACGTCCTGACATCGGCGCTTGCAGATTTCCCTCTGCGACACACGATCCGGCGGCACGGTCGAAGCCGCGGCCTGTGCGGGCTCGCGCCTGGCCGGCTTCGCCTGACGGGGCGGCGGGGCACGCTTGCTCTCGCATTCATTGTCGTCGTTGAGAACGCTGCCGGCCCTGCAGACGATTTTCACGCATCGCTCGCCATCGACACGAAAGCCGTGCTCGCAGGCCAGCGGACAGACGCGCGTTGATCTCCGCTTGACCGCTTCCAGCGTGTCGGTGCTCACGTTGTTGACGTCGAGCTTCAGTCCCAGGCTCTGGTTGAACCGCACCAGCGACTGTCGCGCAGCCGCCGTCCATTCGCTGCTGGCCGATCCCGTGTAGCAGCCCACCCGTCGCAGCTCAGACTGGATGTTCTGGCTGAGTTCTGCCTTGGACGGTCCAGCCGGAGAAGGTTGTGACAAGGCGGCCAGCTTGGCCCCGTCGTCCTGAGGGTTTTCTGCCTTGGCTATACCCGAAGCGGCCTGCGCTTCGGCCTGGTTGCGCTCCTGCTCGGCAGCCGCGGCCTTGGCATTTTCGATCTCCGACGCCTTCTCGGCGGCGACCCTCTCTTCTTCGGTGCTCTTGGCCAGCTCTGCGGCCTTTTCCTGGTCGGCCTTCTTGGCGCCCTGCGCCACCAGGCGGGCTTTTTCCTCGGCCGCCTGTTTTGCCTTCGCGGTTGCCGCCACGCGAGCTTCGTCAGCCGCTATCTTGGCGAGCTGAACCTGCGCCAGCTTGGCGTAGAATCCTTCGCGATACTGCTCGAGGAAGATGGTCCAGGCCGCGCGGTTGCCGATCTGCAGCGCCAGCTCGTAGTCGCGGCGGATCGTGGCCGTCGGATCGGAGGCCGCCGCGGCCGCGACTTCCTTTCCAGGCACCAGCGGCACGTCATCGCCGCCGAGCGAACCGTAGACGAAAGGTTCCTGTCGGTTGCCGGTGCTCTTGAGCACGTCGTCGCGGACGTAACCGAAAGCCCGGCGCAGATCGAGGCCGGGCGTAGCGATATGCCTGACCAGGGAGGCCGTAAACGGGCTGTGCTTGCTGTCGCCGTCCAGCGCGGTCGATCCGGCCCGGGCGGCAAACGCAATCATCGTGTTGGGGCTGTTCGGTTCGACCTTGGCCAGGCCGCGGCCGATGGCGCGTGTCCCGACCGTCCGTTTCATGGTGTCGGCGAAGGGATTGTTCCGGCATGCATCGAGAATGACCAGGCGAAGCTGCCGCGCTGGCTCGATGGTGGCGAGGATGCGATCCAGCGAGATCGCTTCGTCATAGACATCGATATCGCGCTTCAGCGCGGCGTCGACCGGGATCAGGTAGTTGGTCCCGTCGAGCTCTATTCCGTGTCCGGCATAGAAGACGACGGCGATGTCGGCATTCACTGTCTTGTCGGTGAAGTCACGCAGAGCCTTGCGCATGCCGGCAATCCCGAGGTCGTGTCGGGTTTCGACAGTGTCGAAGCCTGCTGCCTTCAGGGTCGCTGCCACTGAGTCCGAGTCATTGACGGGATTGCCGAGCTTGATGGCGTGCTGATAGGACGAATTGCCAATCACGAGCGCAACGCGCTTCTCCGCCGCCGCTGGCTCGCCGGATAGCCAGAGGGACCAGACAGCCAGAACAAGTATCGCGATCGCGCGCATCGAAAGCCCAGGAATTTAGAACAAGGTCAGGACGAACGGCATTTTTTGCCGACGACGTATAATGGCTTTCGCCGCGGGGCTGTGACCCCGGTCACATTGTCGCGGGGAGCCGCATAGGCCGCAATATGAAATAAGATAGTGTCGGGATGTGGAACCGCCCACCGCAGGGTCAGTTCAGGCGATAGATCGACCAGTTGAGTACGGTCGCAAAGGCCACCCATGCCGCATACGGCACGAAACAGAGCGCTGCAATACGGTCGGTGCGCCATTGAAGAGCAATGAACGCAGCAATTGCCGCCAGCCGTCGGGTCTGTTGGCATAACCGAGGAGAAGCCCGACCAGCACCACGCCACCCAAGAAGAGGGTGAGTACGTTCCAGCCAGGTTTGCGGATTTCTTGCTTCATCGATTTCCGGCGAACGCAGCCACCCGTATGCAGCGCGGCTGCGAGGTATCGTTCAAACGGCACTCCGAGGCAATGCAGCCGAAGCGCATTGTCATACGCTTCGGCTGGCTGCCTTCCAGGCGATCACTTCGGCAGGAGCACCTTGTCGATGACGTGAATCACGCCATTGTCCGTGACGATGTCCGCCTTCACCACGCGCGCGTTGTTGACGCGCACGCCATGCTTGCCGTTGACGTGGAGCTGGCTCCCTTCGACGGTTGCCACGGCGGTGGTCCGGCCCTTGACGTCCGCAGCCATCACCTTCCCCGGCACGACGTGATAGGTGAGTATCTTGACGAGCTTGCCCTTGTTCTCGGGCTTGAGCAGGCTTGCCAGCGTTCCCCTCGGCAACTTCTTGAAGGCGGCATCGGTCGGCGCGAAGACGGTGAACGGTCCTGGCCCCTTCAATGTCCCGACGAGGTCTGCCGCCTTGACCGCCGCGACGAGAGTCTTGAACGAGCCGGCAGAAACGGCCGTATCGACGATATCGGCGGCTTTCGATCCCGACGTTGACACGATAAGGGCGAACGCCCCGGCGGCGAGCATCTTTACGAGATTCATAAGATCGGATCCTTTGGAGATTCTGTTGGAAACGCCCGACGTTGACATTGTCGGGCCGCGAGCAACGCTGGTAGCGCCGTGAGTTCCGAACGAACTCACCTGACGATAACGGTCCTCCGAGGGGATCGGATCACAGCAATCGTCCGACGATTGCGACTGTTGATCGCTGCGCGTCAACCGAGGGCCCTTACAGCAACGAAGCCGGCCACGGATGCCAGAGCCGTAACTAGGGTGCCCCAGACCATGTCGACGACGGCGACTGCAAGGGGCCATCGGCTCAACGTCGCAAGATTGGTCAGGTCGTAGGTGGCATAGGCGACCAGCCCGAGCAGGCCGCCCGATAATAGCGCGGAAACCCATCCGCCATTCCCGGCTGCGGGCATGACCGCGAACGCGACGATCCCGACGAAGTAGATCGAGTAGAACGCTGCCGCCGCCAACAGATTCGGCTTCTGTGCCAGCAAGTCCCCAAGAGCGTTCCTGTAGAACCCAATGGCGCGACTGAGCCATAGGTAGTCCACGGCCAGGAAAACGACCGCCGTCACGGCATAGGCTATCATGTAGCGGATCATGTCGCGGTCTCTTGGCTTGGCTGCGCGCGGGGTATCGAGATTGGCATGGTCGGCTGCAACAGGCGTGCGAACGGAAAATATTGCATTCGAGCCTCGAGCTTGCGATGCATGGCCAGGAGGGGACTTGCTCGCGCTTGGAAAAATTCCCCGGTCGAGGGGCTTATCGACCGGGGTATTGCCGGGGCGCGGGTTCAGCGGCGGACGCTGCAGTCCGGTATGACTGAAACGAGACCTCGCGAAACTTGGATCACCGCGAACAAAAAAATCCCGGGGCCGGGAGGGCTTGGTCGCCGGCAGCAAGAGAGGCTCGCAAAGATCTCGACGTCCCCGGGCCTCGCATTTATGGCGAGGGCGCTTTGTCGTGCATCCTCTGGGCCGCGAGGCGCTGCCGCGCCCGCCGGTCGAGCATGTTCAGCCCTTCGACCAGCGCCGAAAAGGCCATGGCGGCATAGATGTAGCCCTTCGGCACGTGGGCTCCAAAGCCCTCCGCTATCAGCGCCATACCGATCACCATCAGGAAGGCGAGCGCAAGCATGACGATGGTCGGATTCGCACTGATGAAATTCGAGAGCGGAGTGGCCGCCATCAGCATCACGAGAACGGCGACCACGACCGCGATGACCATGATCGGGACATGGTCGGTCATCCCGACCGCAGTAATGATACTGTCAACGGAGAATACCAGATCGAGGAGCACGATCTGGCTCAGCGCGGCAGCGTAACCCAGCTGCGCGGCGCCGGATTCGAACATGTCGGGTGTGGGATGCGGATCGACCCGATGATGGATCTCCCTGGTTGCCTTCCAGACCAGGAAAAGGCCCCCCGCGATCAGGATCAGATCACGCCAGGAGAACGCCTGACCGAACACGTTGAAGACGGGTGTCGTCAAGCGCACGATGAATGCGATGGTACCGAGGAGAACAAGGCGGAGGATGAGCGCCAGGCCGATGCCGATGCGACGCGCTCGCGCGCGTTGATGCTCGGGCAGTTTGTTGGTCAGAATGGCGATAAAGATGAGATTGTCGATCCCAAGCACCACTTCCATGGCGATCAGCATCGCGAGGGCGGCCCAGGCTGCTGGATCGGCGGCCAATGCAATCAGCGTATCCACGGCAGCACCTTCGCCTGTTTCCGGGTTGCCGGCCCCGCTGCCGGCTGCGGCAGGAGGCAGGTGAGGCCGTTGGGGTAAAGGTGCATCAGTTCAACCGGTAGATCGAGCCGTTGAGCAAGGTAGCAAAGCCGACCCACGCGGCATAGGGCAGGAACAGCAGGGCGGCAAGGCGATCGGTGCGCCATTGCGTGGCGATGAACGCGGCGATCGCGGTCAACAGGGCCAGGATGATGCCGAGCGCGAGGCCAATACGGTGCATGCCGAAGAAGACCGGCGACCACAGGAAATTTAGCGCCATCTGCGCCGCCCAAGCCGCCATGGCCGGGCTACGCGGGTCGCGCGCCCAGGTCCTGGCGCCAGCGACACCTATGCACACATAGAGCGCTAGCCATACCGGCGCGAACAGATAGTTCGGCGGGTTGAACGTCGGCTTGTTCAGTGCGGCATACCAGACGTCGGGCTTGTTGGCGTAGCCGAGTAGGAGCCCGGCCACGACCACGCCGCCCACGAACAGCATCAGGGGTTTCCAACCCGACCGGCCATTTTCGTGCTTCATCTCCCCAAAACGCGCCCGGCGGGTCAGCGGATCACCCGCCCGCCGGAATTTTTCCGTGCCCGGTGATCCGGACCGGTTTGCCGTTCGTTTCTGCGAACGGAAGCCATAATGATGACGGTGTTGCTGCAGCGGCGGATCTCGGGGCATGGTAGGCGATCGGGATCGCTTGCGAAGAGATGGCCGCGCGTGAAGGAAAGACCCGAGATTGCAGTGGATTGGAGCGGCCTGATCGCGCAAATCGCCTTGCGCGGGGATCGCGAAGCCTTCCGCCGCCTGTTCGAGTTCTTTGCCCCGCGCGTCAAGGGATATTTGCTCCGGACCGGTTCGAGCGAAGCCGAGGCGGAGGAGATCGCACAGGAAACCATGATTGCGCTGTGGCGCAAGGCCGACAGGTTCGATCCGGCGACGTCGGGCGCGGTGGCCTGGATCTACACCATTGCCCGCAACTTGAGGATCGATGCCGTGCGCCGCGGCCGTCGCGCCAAGCGGATGCTCCAGGACATCGAAGCCGAATACCGGCCCGAGCCGGTCGAGAGCACGGAAACCACCCACGGCCGCAGCCAGGAAGCCGCTCATGTCGAGGCAGCCCTGCAACGTCTACCGGTGCAGCAATCCGAAATCATTCGGCTGTCGTTCCTGGAGGAAAGACCGCATTCCGAGATTGCCGCGTTGCTCGGTATTCCCTTGGGCACGGTGAAGTCGCGGGTGCGCCTGGCTATGAACCGTCTAAGAGAGTTGCTGGACGATTTGAAATGACGATTGAGCATCACCCACCCGAGGAACTCATTGCCCGCTTCGCAGCCGGTCGGCTCGATCCGGCCGAGCACATTGTGATCGCCGCGCATGTTGCGATGTGCGCGCGCTGCCGCCGCTTCGTCGCCGCTTTCGAGCGGCTCGGCGGCGCAGCGCTCGAAGCGGCGGAGCCGGCAGCGCTCGCCGCCGGCGCTTGCGATGCCGCCATGGCACGGATCGATGCCGGCGATACCGTGCCTGCCGTTCCGCGCTCGCGCCGCGCCGAAGCGAGCGGTCTGCCGAGAACGCTGGATTACTACGAGATCGGGCGGGTGCGTCGCGTTGCCCCGGGTCTGACCATGCGCCCGATCGTCGTTCCCGGTGCCACGAAATCCCGCGCCTTCCTGCTCATGGCGGACCCGGGAACGCGCATGCTGGAGCATACCCATACCGAGACCGAACTGACCTGCGTGCTCCAGGGCAGCTTCAGCCACGAAGGCGGCCGCTTCGGTCCCGGCGATTTCGATCTTGGCGACGAAACGATCGACCATCGGCCCGCCGTGGGATCGGACATGCCCTGCGTCTGCCTGGTGGCAATGAGCGGCAAGCTGCGCATCAACGGCCTGCTCGGCCGGCTGATCGAACCGTTTATCCGTCTCTGAGGATTTTGAAGCGAACCTCTTCTTTCTTACCTCTCCGAGGAGGAGAGGGGAGAGTTCCTTGCTGCACGAACCCGCGACAAAATCCGCACTGATCCAACCGCGCCTGGGCGCCGTTTCCTCCATCGAGAGAGAGGGGACGCCATGACACGCCAGAGAACCTCCACCGCCGCCGAACTTCGCCATCTGACAACATTGCTGGAACAGGTCGCCGGTGGCGATAAGCGGGCCTTTACCGCGCTCCATGCGCTGACCTGCCGCAAGCTGCGGCGGACGGCCGCGTCGGTGTGTCCCGCTTCATGTGATGTCGAGGATGTGCTGCAGGAGAGCTACCTGAAAATCTGGCGCGCCGCGTCGAGCTTCGATGCCGGCCGCGCGTCTCCGATAAGCTGGATGTGTACCATCGTCAGGAACACTGCGCTGGATTCCCACCGCGCGAAAAAGGTGCTGCTCGCCGATCTCGATGAAGCCATGGCAGTGCCCGTTCCGGCCGACGATGCCGACGAATTCGACTACGAATTCGCCAAACAGATCACGGTCGAAGCCCTATCGGGCCTGCCCGAAGACCGCCGTCGCCTGCTGTCGCTGGCCTATTTCGAGGGGATGAGCCGGCATTCGCTCGCCGAGCAATTCGGCGTGCCGGTGGGCACGGTCAAGACCTGGCTCCGGCGGGCGCTGGAAAGCATCCGCGCCGACTGCCTGGCTGCGGCGAAAGGATCGCTGACGCTGTCTGCGGTGAATTGACATTTGATCTCGGGGATCGGGAACGCCCCGACGGCCTGCCGAGCCGTGCGCTGAGGGATGTCGGTGCTCTCGTCCAACGATGTGTCGTTGCACACAAAACGATCAGGCTTTCGCCGCCCAAAATTGGGGCATTCGAGGTTGCGTCAGCTCAAAAATTGGAATCTCCGACCCAGCTAGACAATAGACATTGAGCGGCCCGGTTCATGAGGCTGTTCCGGTCGGGGCCCGGACTCCTAGGCACTCCAGGCCTCGACACACTCTCTGGTGGATGTCATGGCCCACATTCTCTTTCCCGAAGATCCCGTCCAGGAATACAGGCGCCTGCTGGGTCAGGCCCGGCACTGCCGCAATCTTGCGGAGGCCTGCGAAGACAAGCATCTGAACGAAGAGCTGGCCCTTCTGGCGGCGTCCTATGAAGCCAAGGCTGGCTGGTTCTCGAAGGCACTGAGTTGATCGTCATGGACAACGGGGCACAGGCACATCCGCAACAGATGCAGCGGTTGATCGGGTCGGTCGCCCGCATCGATATGCGTAGTGCTCTTGCCGCGATTTCGTCGGGCCGCGTTCGGGCCAGCAACGGCCTGCCGCGAACGCAAGCCGTTGAGGTGGTACAGTCGTTGGGGCAATCCGGCGGATATCGAACGCACCGGCCGGTGCAGGGCGAAGCGGCCTGAGCGGCCTAGAAGCACGGGCCCGGAACCGCTTCACACTTTTCCGGAGCGCGCCTCGGGGCCGGGCCGGCCTTCAACCTAGTTTAGCTTCGAGATAAGCGATCATTCCGGAGATCGTGACGAGCTTCGGGTAGTCGGTCTCCGGAATTTCGACGCTGGTGCGACGATGCAGGGCGGTCACAAGGTTGAGGAAGTCCATTGAATCGATGTCGATCGCCTCGCGCAGATCGGCTGCGGGATCGACAGTTGCGAGGTCGACTTCGGGCGCGACGTTGTTGATTTCCTCCAGTACCGTCTTGCGAACATCAATCCCGGTCATAGCTTTTCGGGCTCCTGCAACAGTTTTCCTATTTCGGCGAGGAACAACGCTCCCGCGTGCCCATCGCTTACCCGATGATCGGCCGCGAGCGTTATGGTGATCACCGAGCGGGGCCCGATCGCTCCGTCGACAACCCAAGGTCGCGTAACCACCTTGCCGAATCCGACGATGGCGACCTGCGGCGGATAGATGACGCCATAGAGGGCTTCGACCCCGCGTTCTCCGAGGCTGGACACGGTGACGGTCGAATCGGATATTTCCGAGCTGCGGATTCTGCCGGCGCGCGTGCGTTGCACCAGGTCGCGCATCCCGTGCATCAGTTCGTCGAGCGAAAGCTGATCGGTATCACGCAGCGCCGGTGCGGCCAACCCACCGCCGCGTATGGAGATCGCTACGCCGACGTGAACAGCTGTCGAAGATTCGAACCGGTTGTCGCGGTAGAAGCCATTGAATGCGGGGAAGCGGCGAATGGCCAATGCGACGGCCTTGAGGGCCAGTGCTCCCATCAACAGACGGCTGTCCGGTGGAAGCGTCGCATTCCTCTCGGCAAGCCACTGTTCGGTGTGCGAGACGTCGATCTGGTGCTCCAGATAATAGTGCGGAATTTCCCGCTTCGATCGTGCCATCGCGGCGGCGATAGCCGTTCGCATCGCGGCGAGGTCCAGCCCGGTTGCGCGCTTCCTTTCGGGTGAAGGCGCGGTCGGGCCGAGCCGTCGTTCGACGTCAGCGGCAAGGATCGCGCCATTCGGTCCGCTGCCAGTCAGTGACGACAGGTCGACATTGTGTTGTGCGGCCAGCTGCCGGGCGGCCGGCGATGCGATTGGCCGAGGCATGATGCCGTGGGCGGGTGACGGCGCCCGTACGACGGCAGGAACAGGAGGCACGGCGAGCAGCGGGGGCGGCCGCGGCTCGGGCGCCGGCGCGACGGGCAACTCTGAAGACGGCGACGGTTCTGCGGGGACGGCCGCTTGCTCGCCTTCGGTCTGGATGATCGCAATGGGCGTTCCGACCGGCACCTTTGTGTTGAGGTCGACCAGGAATTTCTCGATCCGGCCGATCTGAAACGTCTCGACTTCGATCGCGCCCTTCTGCGTTTCGACAACCGCGATGATGTCGCCGCGCTTGACCTCGTCGCCGGGTTTGACGAGCCACTCCACCAGCGTGCCCGCTTCCATATCGGCGCCGAGCGAAGGCATGCGAAATTCGGCCACGGTGCTGCCTCACGCTTGGCCGAGCGCCGTCTTGGCGGCTGCCACGATCTTCGGTAGCTGAGGAAGCGCCGCCATTTCCAGATGGCGAGGATAGGGGATGGGCACTTCCTCGCTGCAAACCCGGCCGATCGGCGCGTCCAGCGACCAGAAGGCCTGTTCGACGATGCGCATGCCGATTTCCGCAGCCAGGCTTCCCGAGCGCCAGCCTTCGTCGACGATAACGGCTCGCCGTGTCCTGGTCACCGAGGTCATGATGGTGGCGTCGTCGAGCGGTCGGAGGCTGCGCAAATCGATCACTTCCGCCTCGATGCCCTCGGTGGCCAGAACGCTCGCCGCCTCCAGCGTTTTCCAGAGCGACCCGCCATAGGTGATGAGCGAGATGTCGCGACCCTTGCGGCGGACGGCGGCCTTGTCGATATCGACGGCACCGGCATCGCAAGCGAGGTTGCCCGACATGTTGTAGAGCATGACGTTCTCGAAGATCAGCACGGGATCGGGCTCCTGCAGGGCCGTCCACAACATGCCGCGGGCGTCCTCCAGAGTGGCCGGCGTCAGCACCTTGATGCCGGGAATATGCGCATACCAACCCTCGAGGCTGTGCGAATGCTGTGCGGCAAGCTGGCGCCCGGCGCCGGTGGCCATGCGGATCACCAGCGGTACGCCGAACTGATTTCCCGACATATGGCGTATCGTTGCAGCATTGTTGAGGATCTGGTCGAGCGCCAACAGGCTGAAATTCACGGTCATCAGTTCGACAATCGGGCGCATGCCGGCCATCGCAGCGCCAATGCCTGCGCCGGTGAAGCCTGACTCGGAAAGCGGCGTGTCGCGAATTCGCTCCGGGCCGAACTCGGCGAGCAGCCCATGGCTTACTGCATAACAGCCGCCGTAGCGCCCGACATCTTCGCCCATCAGGAAAACGCGGTTATCGCGGCCAAGCGCGTCGCGAAGCGCAGCTCGCACCGCTTCGCGGTAGGTGGTCTCGACTGTGTCAGTCCTGGCGGCGGCCTGCTGCATCGGCTTCTCACTGGCCGGTGGGTACGGTGCTGTCTGCATGGACAAAGCGGCAGAGCTGCTCAACCGGCTCCCACGATGCGGTCTCGGCGAAATTCACCGCTTCCGCTATCTCGGCATCGATCTCGCTCACCATGCGGGAAAGCTCGTCAGGGTGAATCATTCGATTGGTCTCGAGCCAACCCTGGAAGCGCGCGATCGGCTCCCGCGGGCGCCAGGACTCGACTTCGGCCTTGTCGCGGTAGAGCTGGGGATCGAACATCGAATGCGGGCGCAACCGATAGGTGCGGCATTCCAGAAAGTAGGGCTTGCGGCTATCGCGCACGGCCTGGATGGCGCGTCGTGCCGCCGCCTCGACCGCCACAACATCCATCCCATCGACGGCTTCGGATGCCACCCGATAGCACGCGGCCTTGTGCTGAATGTCGGTCTCCGATTCCGAAAGAGCCAATGCAGTCCCCATGGCATAGCTGTTGTTTTCACATACGAACAGCACAGGCAGTTGCCACAGGGCCGCCAGGTTGAGGCTCTCGTGGAATTCACCTTCGGCAACGGCGCCTTCGCCAAAGAAGCACGCGGTGACGATATCGTCGCCCTGCATGCGGGAAGCGAGCGCAAGACCGGTGGCAACCGGCAAGCCTCCGCCGACAATGGCATTGCCGCCATAGAAATTGGTCGCGGCGTTGAACAGGTGCATCGAACCGCCCCGTCCGCGGCTGCAGCCCTCCTGCTTGCCGTACATTTCGGCCATGACAGCCTTCATCGGCACGCCACGCACCAGCGCGTGCCCGTGCTCCCGATAGGTCGCAACGACCCGGTCACGCTTCTCGAGTACCGTGATCACGCCGACTGCGACCGCTTCCTCGCCGTCGTAGAGGTGCAGGAAGCCACGTATCTTTTCCTGCGTGTACAATTCCGCGCACTTGTTCTCGAAGCGGCGAATGCGGATCATCTGCCTCAGGAGATCCAGCATATGCTCGCGCGACAGATGCGGCTTACCGGCTGTGAGCGTCATCGTTCCTCGCTTTCGAGAGTCGAGATGTCGCCCTCGGGCAGGCCGAGCTCGCGTGCCTTGAGAAGGCGACGCATGATCTTGCCGCTTCGGGTCTTCGGCAAGTTCTGACGAAATGCGATGTCTTTCGGAGCTACTGCAGGTCCGAGGCGCTGCCGGGCGTGACCGATCAATTCCTTCCGCAGCGTCTCGCTCGGCGCAAAGCCGGGATTGAGCGCAACGTAGGCCTTGACCATTTCGCCGGCGGTCGGTTCTGGAACGCCGATGACGCCGGCCTCCGCGACCGCCTTGTGCTCCATCAGCGCGGTTTCGACCTCGAACGGACCGATGAGATGGCCGGAACTCTTGATGACGTCGTCGGCGCGGCCGATGAACCAATAGTAACCCTCGCTGTCGCGCATCGCGAGGTCACCGGTCAGGTACCAGCCGTCGGCGAAGCATTTCCTGTAGCGGGCCTCCTCATTGAGATAGCCGCGCATCATGGAAGGCCAGCCCGGACGCAATGCCAATTCCCCCATGGCCATCGGCTTGGTGATTTCGCGCAGGTCGCCGCCATTTGACCGTTCGACGATGCCGGCTTCGATTCCCGGCAACGGGCGCCCCATCGATCCCGGCTTGACGTCCATCGACAGGAAGTTGGTGATCATGATCCCGCCGGTTTCCGTCTGCCACCAGTTGTCGTGGAACGGCTTGCCGATCGCGTCGACGCCCCAGACCACGGCTTCGGGATTGAGCGGCTCTCCGACGCTTGCCATGAGGCGCAGTGTCGAAAGATCAAACTTCCTGGCGAGACCGGCGCCCGCCTTCATCAGCATGCGGATGGCCGTAGGCGCCGTGTACCATACGGTGACCTTCTGGTCCTGCAGGATGCGATACCAGCGCTCGGCGTCGAATTCGGCCTGATCGACGATCATGGTCACGCCGTTCGTCAACGGCGAGATGATCCCGTAGGAAGTGCCCGTTACCCATCCCGGATCGGCCGTGCACCAGAAGATATCAGCAGGTCGAAAATCGAGCGCGAGCCTGCCCGTCACATTGTGGGCAACGACGGCCTCATGAACGTGCACCGCGCCCTTCGGCTTACCTGTCGTGCCGCTCGTGAAATGCAGCAGTGCCATGTCCTCGGGACGTGTGAAGACCGTATCGAAGACATCGGATGCTTGTGCGAGCGCCGCAGCGAGATCGATTGTGTCCGGAGGCGGATTGGCCGAGCATTCGACGAGGAACACCCGCTCGAGGCTTGTCAGCTCCTTGCGCCAGGGTTCGATCTTGCGCCGATAGAAGGCTTCCGTGGTGACAAGCGCCTTGGCCTCGCCGATCGTCATGCGCGCCTTGATGGGCTCGGGTCCGAAGGCTGAAAACAGCGGCGAAAAGACGCTGCCATTCTTCAGCGTCCCGAGCGCGGCAATGTAGAGTTCGGGCACTCGCCCGAGCAGTGAGAAGACGCGGTCGCCTTTCGTGATGCCGTGTCGAACCAGCGTATTGGCAAAGCGGTTAGCCTGTGCCGCCAGAGCGGAATAGGTGAAGTCGCGGATGGTATCGTTGCGTGCGATCCAGCGTAGCGCGAGCTGGCCGCCGCGGCCGGCATTTACATGACGATCGACCGCTTCATAGGCAATGTTCAGGCCGGCGCCAGGAAGCCCATCAAGCAGAGCGCGCGCTCCCGCCCACGAGAACGTTCGCACAGCTTGCTCGTAATCAGGCAGGTTGGCGCCGGCACGATCTTCCGGTCGCTTCCCGATCCGGTCCCCTTTCCCGGCTTCGCCGGAGCCGTGGGGGGCCGCTACATCCGTATTGATCATGCGGAGGCTCCAGCTTCCAGCGCAGGAGAGAATGCTGCTCTCGGCCCAAGCGCAGCATCATTGACCGTTGCGTGTGACAACGTGCAGGCAACATCTAAAAGAGTGCGCCGACAGGCGCGCAAGAGCGTTGATCTGTGTCAATCCGTTTTGTTCCCATCTCAGATTTCTCGGGATGCAGGTGCAATGCCACGCTGCCACCGCAGTCCACAGTCTCTGCACCGGCCTTACAGGTCCCCGCCGAGTACCATTCCGGTTCTTCTGTTCACAAAATGAATTCCGGTGCAGGCCGGACACTCGACCGATTGGTAGGAGTCCTCCGCGGCCTGATCTGTCGGCTCGTCAAGCCGTTGCTGCACGTTCACCCCGGTCTGTGGACATTTGAAAGTGATGTGCTGGCTCATCTGACGCCCGGTCAACTCCGGCTAACGCTGCAGTGTCGCCGATATCAAAACACCGCTTCGCGATGAATGCATTCGGCATTCTCGGCGATCACCTCGATCGCAAGCGCCGGCCTGACGTCGGCCTCAAGGCAACGCAAGTCGGCTGCGAGCTGCTTTGCGAAGACGACGGCTTCCCAAGGTGCGGCGAATTCTCGACCCACCTCGTCCGGAATCCGGAGCTGGTCGCGCGTATCGAAGAAGAAGCGCATGGGACCCTCCATTATTGGAGTTTATGCACGTGAAACCGCTTTCGGCTTTGATGCCGATCAACCGTCAAAAGGTTTCGAGGGATTGCGGCCCGCAGTCATTCCGCGCTTGGCGCTGGGCTCTGACCCGGGCCTACTTGTGGGCGCTCCAGGTGCCCCAGCTCACGTTCTTCAGGCTTCCGAAGTCCGTGGCCAGCGGGCGTCGCGTCTGCCGGTCGTGGTCGGCGATGCACTTCTCGCTCTCGGCAATCTTGCCGACCAGCTCGCGCATGGCTTTTTGGGTATCGCCGATCTTGTCGTGCTGCGCCTGGAAGCGCGAGACTTCCAGCGCCTTCAGCGCTTCGCGGTTCTTCTTCAATTGCGCCCGATGCCAGGCGATCCGGCTGTCGCTGTCGGCCATGCGAGTTCCCCTGATTCGCATCCGAACATACCACGGCGGAGGCAGGCGATTGTGCCGGGAATGAGTCGGCGCTCCGGAAGTCTCGGCTTTCGGGGGAGGGAGGCTCACAATTCCCTTGCATTGGAGAAGGCAAACGAACTCACCCGCCGCGTATTCTCGTCGAGGATCAGGCTGCGGGTGATCGGCGGTTCGGCGCGCTGGCTGCAGTTCTCGCGCTCGCAGAGCCGGCAGTTGACGCCGATTGGGGTGCCTTCCGCCTTCTCGAGGTCCATGCCGGTGGCATAGACGAGCCTCGCGGCATGTCGGATCTCGCAGCCGAGGCCGATGGCGAAGCGCGGCTGCGCCAGCGGATGCGGCGCTACCGGCCGGCGCAGCATCTGCGCGATGGAGAAATAGCGCGTGCCGTCGGGCAGCTCGATCACCTGCTTGAGCAGGCGGTCCGGCGTGTCGAAGGTGGAATGCACGTTCCACAGCGGGCAGGTGCCGCCGAATTTCGAGAATGGAAAGGTGCCGGAGGAAAAGCGTTTCGACACGTTGCCGGCATTGTCGACGCGAAGCAGGAAGAACGGCACGCCACGCGCGTTCGGGCGCTGCAGGGTGGTGAGGCGGTGGCAGACCTGTTCGAAGCCGGCATTGAAACGCTGCGCGAGCACATGCACGTCGTAGCTCAGCGCCTCGGCCGCGCTGTGGAAGGCGGCATAGGGCATCATCGCGGCGGCGGCATAGTAGTTGGCGAGCGTGATGCGATAGAGGCGCCGCGCGGTGTCGTCGAGCGGGCCGGCCCTGCCTGCGATCGCCTCCATCGCCGGGCCGCATTCGGCGAGCCCGATCTGGAAGGCGAGCTGGAAGGTGCGCCCCGGACCGTCCACCAGTTCAGAGATCAGAAGCTGCCGGCGATGCCGGTCGAAACGCCGCAACGTCTCGAGCATCACGTCGACCGGCATGATGCGGGTCACCACCGAGTGTTTCTCGCGCAGTCGTGCGGAAAGCGCCGCGAACAGACCGTCGGGCGCCACATTCAATTCGTCGCGCAGGCTCTCTGCCGCCGTCTCCAGTTCGGGAAAATAGTTGCGGTTGGCCTCGATCAGATCGCGTACCCGCTCGATCGGGTTGGCTTCAAAGGGGGTGCCCTCGCGGTCGGCCATCTGCGCTGCCACCAGGGTCTCGCCGCGCCGGGCCTCGGTGTAGGCGGCGTAGAGGCGCTGCAGGGAGTGCGTCACGCCCGGACAGAGCTCGGCGAGGTCGCGCAGTTCCTGCTTGGGCACGTCGATCTGGCGAAACAGCGGATCGGAGAAGATCTCGTTCAACTCGGCAAAGAAGCGGTCCTCGTCGGCTGTGGCGAGGTCGCGGAGGTCGAGATCGTAGGTCTCGGCCAGGCGCAGCAGGAGCTGCGCCGTCACCGGACGCTGGTTACGCTCGATCAGGTTGATGTAGCTCGGCGAGATCTCCAGCCCCTCGGCCATCTGGGTCTGCGACAACCCGAGCTGCTGGCGGATCCGCCGGAATCGAGGGCCAACGAAGAGTTTCTTGCCGGAATCAGATGCCATTGGGATTTCCCGCCCGGAAGCGCATCAGCGGTTTGCTTTTTCTCCTGCTCGGGAAATGGCGGTACCGGAATTTCCTGCAGTGCAACATGGCAGTCTCGCTGACCTATTTTGTGACAAAATTTACAATATAACATATATGACAAGTTCAGATGTTACACAACATCACCAATAAAATACAAGTCCTCTATACGGCTTGAAGAATCTGGCGTTTAGCTCTCGCCACGCATTTTGCAATGCATTGTCACGAATGTCTCGATTGATTGACGTGCGGCAGGCTTGCAGATCAGTTCGAAAGGATCACTCACATGAACTACCAGCCTCGTGGAATCAGCGATCAGGCGCTCCAGGGACCGGCTTCCTATCTGGACCAGGTTGCAGCGGCCGAAGCGCTCCTCAAGACCAAGCCGAACTGGAACGGTGTCAGCGCCGAGGCCGTGGCGCGCATGCGTCT
>JAHCKB010000299.1 GCA_026125985.1 Bradyrhizobium sp. | reverse complement strand
CCAGACCGGATGCGAGCGCGGGTCGCCCTCGACGCGCAGCCCCTTGCGTTCGTTGAGGCGGTACTCGTCCTCGGCATGAAAGGCGGCGCGGCGGCGGATCACCCGGAAGATGCGGCGCAGGCTCTCGTCATCCTCGACCAGCAGCGAGCCGGTGGAAGAGCCGATGAACACCTTAACGCCGGCACACCCCTCGGCGCGCTCCAGTTCCGGCAGATGATTGACGTTCTCGCGAGTGCCGCCGATGAAGAAGGCGAAGTCACAATGCATGCGATGCCGGCCGGCATTGACCTTGGCGGTGAATGCCTCCTCAGTGACTGTCAGCGGATTGGTGTTAGGCATCTCGAACACGGCGGTGACGCCGCCCATGACCGCACTGCGCGAGCCGGTCTCGAGATCTTCCTTGTGCGTGAGCCCCGGCTCACGGAAATGCACCTGGGTGTCGATCACGCCGGGCAGGATGTGCAATCCCCTGCAGTCGACCACCTCGGCGGCGGAATCGGCATCGAGCGCGCCGATTGCGGCGATCCGCCCCGCAGCGATGCCGATATCGCGGGCGCCCTCGCCGTCCTGATTGACCACGGTGCCGGATTTTAGAATGGTGTCAAAACGCTGATTCATCGGTCCTCATCGGTCCGCTTTGCCTGTCGCGCGGGCCTTGTTCGGCGCACTCTAGCGCCTTAACTTCCGCAAGGGATATTGGCTTGAAACCTATCCCCAACGGAACCATGAAAAAGAGCTCCTAAGGGTATGAAAGCAGCGTTTTTGCCTGATCGCGGCGTCGTCAAGGTGAGCGGCGAGGACGCGCGCAATTTCCTCAACGGCCTGGTGACGACCGATGTGGCGCAGGTCGCCCCGGGCCTGGCACGTTTCGGCGCGCTGCTGACGCCGCAGGGCAAGATCATCGTGGATTTCCTCATCACCGAGGCCCCTGCCGGGCATGGCGGCGGCTTCCTGTTCGACCTGCCGCGTGCGCTGGCGCAAAGCCTCACCGACAAGCTCAACTTCTACAAGCTCCGCGCCAAGGTCGCGGTGGAGAACCTCTCCGACGGCATGGGCGTGCTGGCGGCCTGGGACGGCGAGCCCGCCATGAAGCCGGACCTCGCTTTTGCCGATCCGCGCCATGCCGCGCTCGGCTGGCGCATCCTGATCCCGGAAGAGCTGAAGCAGAAAGTGGCCGACGTCATCGGCGCCCAGCTTGTCGAAACGGACGCGTATGAGGCGCACCGCATCGTCTCGGGCACGCCGCGCGGCGGGCTCGACTTCATGTACAGCGATGCCTTTCCGCACGAAACCAACATGGACCGGCTCCATGGCGTCGATTTCGAGAAGGGCTGCTATGTCGGCCAGGAAGTGGTGTCGCGGATGCATCATCGCGGCACCGCACGCACGCGAACCGTGAAGATCATGCTCGACGATTTCTCGCCTGAGCCGGGCGAGCCGGTCCTCGCCGGCGACAAGCAGGTCGGCAGCATGGGCTCGACCGCAGGCAGGCACGGGCTGGCGCTGATCCGTACCGACCGCGTATCCGATGCGCTAGCCGCTGGTGTTCCGCTCACCGCGGGCGGCCTTCCCATCCGCATCGCCGATCCGGACGAATTGCGTCCCTCGCCGAAGCAGACCGTCGCATGAGCGAGTACGATGAGTAAATCTGCCGCGCGCCTGCATCCCGACGGCAAGATGCGTTGCCCCTGGCCGGGAGAAGACCCGTTCTATGTCGCCTATCACGACACCGAATGGGGCGTGCCCGAATATGACGACCGCGCGCTCTATGAAAAGCTGATCCTCGACGGCTTTCAGGCCGGCCTGTCCTGGATCACCATCCTGCGCAAGCGCGACAATTTCCGCCGCGCGTTCGACGATTTCCGGCCCGAGAAGATCGCGCGCTACGACGCGAAGAAGATCCACGCGCTGATGAACGATGCCGGCATAGTGCGCAACCGTGCCAAGATCGATGGCGCGATCGCGAGCGCGAAGTCCTATCTCGACATCATGGAGAAGGGGCCGGGCTTCTCGAAGCTGCTGTGGGACTTCGTCGACGGCCGGCCGAAGATCAACCGGTTCAAGACCACGGCCAGCGTGCCGGCCTCGACGCCGGTGTCGGTGAAGGTATCGAAAGAACTCTCCTCCCGCGGCTTCAAATTCGTGGGCCCCACCATCGTCTATGCGTTCATGCAGGCGACCGGCATGGTCAACGACCATCTCGTCACCTGCTTCTGTCACGAGAACTGCGGACAGAAGCGGCGCACCCCGCGCCTCAAGGCGAAATGAAGAAGCCATCGACCGCCACCGACCGCGCCTGGCAGCGCATGCTGTCGGGTCGCCGGCTCGACCTGCTCGACCCCTCGCCGCTCGACATCGAGATCGCCGACATCGCCCATGGGCTGGCGCGGGTGGCGCGCTGGAACGGCCAGACCAGCGGGGCGCACATCTTCTCGGTGGCGCAGCACACGCTGCTCGTCGAATGCGTGATGCGCGAGCAGAGACCGCGCGTGGATATCGGCCATCGCCTCGCAGCACTGCTGCACGATGCGCCGGAATATGTCATCGGCGACATGATCTCGCCGTTCAAGGCCGTGATCGGCGGCGACTACAAAGTGGTGGAGAAGCGCCTGCTCGCGGCGATCCACATCCGCTTCGGCCTGCCGGCGGTGCTGGCCGACGAGATCACGCAGGCCATCAAGGCCGCCGACCGGGGTGCGGCGTATCTCGAGGCGACGCGCCTCGCCGGATTTTCGGAAAGCGAGGCGCAGCGTCTGTTCGGCCGCGATCCCGGCCTGCCCGAATCGACCGAGCGCGAATACCTGACGCCGTGGACCGCCGCCAAGGCGGAAAAGCAGTTTCTGGCGCGATTTGCCAGGCTTCACCGGTGAATATGCGGCTTCCCGCGGCTTTCTCCGGTCCGCGGCGAACTCTATAATTCGGGAAAATACCAGGGAACGCCATGCTTCACGTCTGCTCGCTCGCCGCCCTTCCCGAGACCGTGCGCGCCACCGGCGCCAGCCACGTACTCACCGTAATGGCCAACGTCGAACAGGTTGAGCGGCCGGCCTCGGTGCTCCCCGCCAATCATCTGAGGGTGGCGATGGACGACATCACCGAGCATATCGACGGGTTCACGGCTCCCTGCGAAGCCCATGTCGAAAAGGTGCTGGCTTTCGTCCGTGGCTGGGATCGCAACGCGCCGATGGTGGTGCATTGCTATGCCGGCATCAGCCGCTCCACAGCCAGCGCTTTCGCCGCGGCCTGCCTGCTCAATCCGGAGAAGGACGAGCTGGCGATCGCCCGGCAGATCCGCGCCGCCTCCCCCATCGCATCGCCGAACCGCCTGATCGTCGGCCTTGCCGACAGTCTGCTCGGCCGCCAGGGGCGGATGTTGCGCGCGCTGGACGAGATGGGTCCAGGCAGCATGATGGCCGAGGGAAGACCCTTCCGGATCGATCTCGATTGAGAGAAGAGACCAGCGCGGATGAGCGAGGGGCTTCAATTGCAGCGCACGGTCGAAGCCATCTCCGGATGGCAGTTGCACGAGCCGAATCTCCCCTGCTTGGCGGCTCCGGTTGAACCGACCGGAACCGTGCCGAGACAAATCGGCGGCCCGCTGACCGCTTTGTCGTGCTTCCGTCGCGAGGTTCAGGAACGGCCCGCGCCAGGCCTTGGCGTGCGCACACGGCGCTGGAGCGAGGATTAATGTTCGAGGAATTCGTCGTTGCGCTTGTCGTCGCCGTCGTTGCGCTGATCGTCGCCATAAGGTCGCAAAACCAGGTGTCCCGGCTGCGCGAGCGCATCGAGGTGCTGGAAGCCGCCAGGCAGGCAATGGCGGCTCCGGCTGTGATCCCTCCTCCATTGCCCGTGCAGGAGCCGTCTCCCGCGGCGCCCGCGCCATCCGAGACGGTATCCGCCCCGACAGAAGCCTCACCGCCGATCGCTCCGGAGCCGACGCCGTCGCTCGCGCCCGACTTGGCACCTCCGCCCCGCTTGCCCGAGGCCCAGCCCGGCTTCGAGGAGCGCATCGGCACGCGCTGGGTGGTCTGGGTCGGCGGCCTTACGCTCGCGCTCGGCGGCTTCTTCATGGTGCGCTACTCCATCGAGGCGGGCCTGCTCGGCCCCGGCGTGCGCACCATCCTCGGCGGCCTGTTTGCGGCTGCCCTGCTGGCTGCCGGAGAATTCACCCGCCGCAAGGAAAGCATTTCCCAGATTGCAGCACTTCCGATCGCCAACATCCCGGCGATCCTGACCGCCGCGGGCACAGCGGTTGCCTTTGCTACCGTCTACGCCGCCTATGCGCTTTACGGATTCCTCGTCCCCGCTACCGCCTTCATCCTGCTCGGACTGGTGGCGCTGGGCACGCTGGCGGCGGCCCTGCTGCATGGGCCGGCACTAGCCGGCCTGGGCGTCGTCGGCGCCTTCGTCACGCCGATCCTGGTGTCATCAGACAAGCCCGACTTCTGGGCGCTGTACATCTATCTCGCCATCGTCACGGCCGCTTCGTTCGGCCTCGCCCGCGTGCGGCTGTGGCGCTGGCTCGCCGTGACCACGATCGTATTCGCCCTGCTCTGGACGTTCCCGGGCCTTGGACCGGCGTGGATCAACCCGACCATCTTCCACGTCATCGCCGGATTCGGTCTCGCCGCGCTGCTCGTCGTTTGCGGCTTCATGTTCGGCCCTCCGGCCGAGGAAGGCCAGATCGAACCGATCTCGTCGGGCTCGCTCGGCGCCGGCTTGTTGGGCGCAACCATGGTGGTGCTGGCAGGCCAGCACGCCGACCCCGCGATGATCGCCTTCGGGCTCCTGGTCGCGGGCACGCTGTTTGTGGCCTGGCGCGCGGAAGCCGCCACGGCTGCGGTGGCGGTCGCCGCCGGCTTCGTGTTCATCGTGTTCGCCGAATGGGCGATCCGCGCCAATCCCGACATGCTGGTGCTGCCGGGGGGAGCGCTGCCCGGCATCGGCCCAGCGGCCACGGACGGATCGGTGTCGTTGCACCTCATCGTCGCCACGATCTTTGCGGCGGGCTTCGGCGTTGTCGGCTTCCTCGCGCAGGGCCGCTCCGGCAACCCGGCCGTTGCCGTCGTCTGGTCGGCCTCTGCCGTGTTCGCGCCGCTGGCGTTGCTGGTGGCGCTCTATGCGCGGATCGCCCATCTCGACCGATCGATCCCCTTTGCGATTGTCGCCGTCATCCTTGCGGCCGCCTTTGGAGCTGCGACGGAAATCCTGAGCAAGCGCGAGGACCGGCCCGGCCTGCAGACCTCGATCGCGCTGTTTGCCACCGGCACGCTCGCCGCGCTCGCGCTGGCGCTGACCTTTGCGCTTGAAAAGGGCTGGCTGACCATTGCGCTCGCGCTGATGTCGCTCGGCACCGCCTGGATCTCCTTGCAGCGCCCGATCCCCTTCCTGCGCGCGCTGGCGGCGATCCTGGCCGGCATTGTGGTGCTGCGGATCGGCTACGAGCCGCGCATCGTCGGCTCGGCCGTCGGCACCACGCCGATCTTCAACTGGCTGCTCTGGGGTTACGGCGTGCCGGCCCTCTGCTTCTGGGGGGGCAGCTATTTCCTGCGCCGCAACGGCGACGACGCGCCGCTGCGCGCAGTGGAGGCCGCCGCGATCCTGTTCAC
>JAHCKB010000298.1 GCA_026125985.1 Bradyrhizobium sp. | reverse complement strand
ACGCGGGTGGAAAATGGTCCACTTTCGTGATCTGGGCCAAGAACACCTTCACGCTCGGCCGTTCCGACTACCAACGGCAGTACGAGCCGATCCTTTATGGATGGAAGGAAGGTGCGGACCACTTCTGGTGCGGCGCCCGCGATCAGGGCGACGTCTGGTTCTTCGACAAGCCTGTCAAGAATGACCTGCATCCGACCATGAAGCCGGTCGCGCTGGTCGAGCGCGCGATCCGGAATTCCTCCAAGAGCCGCGACATCGTGCTCGACCTGTTTGGCGGGTCCGGCACGACGATGATTGCAGCGGAGGGAACGGGTAGGCGGGCGCGCCTCTTGGAGCTGGATCCGCGGTACGTGGATGTGGTGGTGCAGCGATGGGAGAAAGTGTCAGGAGTGCACGCACGGCGGGAAAGCGATGGAACGTGAAAGCGGGGATGTGCGGAATGTTCTCGACCAGCGGGTGAAATGCTATCGTCTACGCGCGGAGTGTCTGCAAGGGAGAACGACATGCCGGCAAGCCTCGGCACGCTCAAGGCTCTGGTCGACGCCTTCAATGCCCACGATCTGGACCGCATCATGGGCTTTTTTGCCGACGAGGTGGTCCTGGAAATGCCACGCGGTCCCGATCCCTGGGGGCGCCGGTATGTCGGGAAGGAGGCGGTGCGCGAAGGCCTACGAGGGCGCCTCGAAGGTCTGCCCGACGTGCATTACGGCGCCGACAGCCACTTCATCGATGGCGACATGGGCATATCGCAATGGACCATCACTGGCACCATGCTGTCAGGCGACAAGATCGAGGCACGCGGGTGTGACTTCTACACTTTCCGCGGCGACAAGATCGTCAAGAAGGATTCCTTCTGGAAGATCGTTGAAAAATAGGTGGTTGTGTCTGGCGCGTACGCGAACCGCGATGGCGCGGCGCACTTTTGATTGAGGACAATTTGGTGACTATCTCGAATCGTGGCCGGCCAGCACACGTGCCGACCGACGAGACCCGCAACCTTGTCGAATCGCTTTCCGGTTTCGGTATTCCTCAGGCCGAGATCGCTCGCCTGGTGGGCATCGATCCGAAGACCCTGCGATTTCACTACGCCGACAAGATCGAGCTGGGGAGCATCAAGGCTACGGCGAAGGTGGCGCAGAACCTGTTCACCCTGGCATGCAAGCCCACCCGCGAAGGGCTGTCCGCCGCGATCTTCTGGCTGAAGGTGCGGGCCGGCTGGTCTGAGTACGCGCCGCCGCGAGCGGAGGAGCCCCTCGGTAAGAAGGAGGCAGCCGAGCGCGACGCACTGACCGCCGGCGACGGCAACGAGTGGGGCCGGTTGGTCAACTGACATGGTGGCATGGTCGCTGGCCGTACCGGATTGGCGGGAACGCATCCGGACGGGGCGGTCATTGCTGCCGGACCTGCCTGACCTCAACAGGTCCCAGGCAAATCGTGCCGTAGCGATCTTCAACAAGCTGCGGCTGCCGGACGTCATCGGCACGCCGCCTCTGGCGGAAGCGGGCGCGGACTGGTTCCGCGAGATCGTCGGTGCGCTGCATGGGTCGTTCGATCCTACCGCCCGCGAGCGGATGATCCGTGAGATCTTCCTGCTGGCACCGAAGAAGAGCTCCAAGACCTCGTACGCCGCGGCGCTGATGGTGACGACGCTGCTGATGAATGAGCGTCCGCGGGCGGAGTTCCTGCTGGTGGCCCCGACGGTATCGCTGGCGCACATCGCGTTCAGCCAGGCTCTGGGCATGGTCGACAAGGACCCGGACGGATTCCTGCGCAAGCGCCTGCATGTGCAGGAGCACCTGCGCAAGATCACCGACCGCCGGACCAAGGCGACCTTGGAGATCAAGGCTTTCGACACCACGGTGCTGACAGGGGTGAAGCCCACCGGCGTGCTGCTCGACGAGTTGCACGAGATCGCCAAGGTATCGGCGGCCGAGCGGATCATCGGCCAGCTGAGGGGCGGGTTGCTGCCCAACCCCGAGGGCTTCCTGGTGTTCATCACCACGCAGTCGGACGAACCGCCGCGCGGCGCGTTCCGGGCCGAGCTGATGGTGGCGCGCGCCATCCGAGACGGGAAAACCCAGGGTGCGATGCTGCCGGTGCTCTACGAATTCCCGGAGGACATCGCCAACGACACGGCGGATCCGCCAGCGTGGCAGGACTCGCGCAACTGGTGGATGGTCACGCCGAACCGCGATCGGTCGGTAACGATCAGGCGGCTGGAGGATGACTGGGCGCAGGCCAAGGCGAAGGGCGCGGGTGAGATCATTCGCTGGGCGTCCCAGCATCTCAATATCGAGATCGGCCTGGCGCTGCGGTCCGATCGCTGGATCGGCGCCGATCACTGGCAGCGGGCCGCCGATACGAGCCTCTCTTTGGACGCTCTGCTCGAGCGGAGCGAGGTGGTGGTGATCGGCATCGACGGCGGCGGCCTGGACGATCTGCTGGGCCTGGCGGTGCTGGGACGCGACAAGCTCTCCCGACACTGGCTCCTGTGGTCGAGGGCGTGGGCGCACCGCTCGGTGCTGGAGCGGCGCAAAGGCGAGGCCTCGGTGCTCCGCGACTTCGAAACCGCCGGTGACCTGCGGATCGTTGCCGACCTGGGCGGCGACATCGCCGAGATCGCGGCGGTGGCGGAGCGTGTCGATGAAAGCGGCAAGCTGGGTTCGGTCGGCCTCGATCCGTTCGGTGTCGGCGCCATCGTCGACGCCCTTGCCGAGGTCGGCATCGCCGGTAACGACCGGGTGGTCGGCATCACGCAGGGTTGGAAGCTCACAGGTGCGATCAAGACGGCGGAGCGAAAGCTGGCGGACGGAACGTTGAGGCATGGCGGCTGCGGTCTGATGGCCTGGGCGGTGGGCAATGCGAAGGTTGAACCTAGGGGAAATGCGATCGCCATCACCAAGCAAGCCTCGGGCAGCGCCAAGATCGACCCGCTGATGGCGGCATTCAACGCCGTGGCCCTTATGGCGATGAATCCTCGAGCCACAGGCCAGTCTTATCTGCGATCGAGTGAGCTACTTGTGCTGTAGGGACAACCGCGGCCGCTTATTGCGCCGCGCTTCCCGCCGATGGTGCCTCGAAAACCCGGAATATCGCTGTCGCGATCAGCAGGAGCTTATCTCCGGCGCTGGCCTCGGCGTCGAGGAAGGCCATGGTGCGTGTGAGCTTGCGTAGACGGGCCCGTCCCGAGACCCAGCCCCCAGTCGCCGCGCCGGCCACGAATTGAACATTGAGAGCCACGGTGGCGCAGAGGCGTCCGGTTTGAGTGACCACGGCATGGCCCAGGAACGTGTCTACAAAAGTCGTGACGGCAGCGCCGTGCAGCACACCGTTCGGATTGCCGTGGCGCGCGTCGCTTTGGAAGCCGTAGACGACCTGGCCCGAGGGCTCCCTGGCCCAGTAGTAGGGTCCATTGTGGCCGATGAAGCCCCCGATCTCGGCAAATGGCGTGAACTGAACATTGGTCGGCTTGTCGGTCGGCATGGATGCTCCCTCTGGCGCGGTCAGGTTCGCGCAGTTGGTTACGGCGTTCAATGCGGCGAGCCGAACCTATCTCCAGTCGAGCAATAGTCTCGCGTTCCTCGAGGAATCCATGATGAAGCTGCTCGCCGCCGCCCTGCGCTCCATCGCAGGGGCGGTGCCCGGTCTTGTTCGCGATCTCGCGGGCCTCTGCGGCGTCGGCCTCGTCTCCTACGGAGCGTGGATGATCTACCCGCCGGCCGGTTTCATCACCGCGGGCTTGCTGCTGATCGTCGGCGCCCTGTTGGTCGCGCTCGGCAATCGCGCGGCGGGCTGATGGCGGGATTGTTCGGCGCCGTGGCGTCCGGCCTGCGGGGCCGCGAGGTGAAGACTACCGATGCAGGTAGTCTCAGCTGGGCAGGGCTGTTCGGCCAGCAGAACTCGCGCGCCGGCGTCTCGGTCAATGTCGACAGCGCGCTCAAGGTCTCGACGGTGTTCGCCTGCTTGCGTGTACTGGCTGACGGCATCGCGCAGGTGCCGCTGAAGGTTTACCGGGAGGAGGCCGACGGCTCGAAGGAACTGGCCAAGGACCATCCCGCCTACCGGCTTCTGTCGCGCCGGCCCAACGAGTGGATGACCTCCTTCGAGTTCCGGCAGGTCATGATGTTTCATGCGGCCCTGCTGGGGAACGGCTGCGCCTATATCGGCCGCATCCGTGGCGTGCCGCGGGAGCTGATACCGCTGGTGCCCGGCAGCTTTACGATCGAGCAGGCCCGCGACCACACGCTGACCTACAGACTGACCGGCCCGAATGGAGAGGTAACGGTCCTGCCGCGCGAGGACGTGTTCCATCTCCGCGGTCCGAGCTGGACAGGCGCCGCCGGCCTAGATGCACTGCAGGTCGCGCGCGAGGCGGTCGGCCTGGCGATCGCGACCGAGGAAACGCACGCGGCGCTACACGCCAACGGCACGCAGCCCGGCGGCGTCCTGTCGGTAAAGGGTTCGCTGAACGATGCCGCGCGGGCTCGGCTGAAGGAATCGTGGGCGCAGTACCAGGGCGGACTCGCCAACCGGTTCAAGACGGCCGTCCTCGACATGGACAGCACCTGGACGCCGCTCGGCATGAAGGGCGTCGACGCCGAGCATCTCGACACGCGGCGCTTCCAGATCGAGGAGATCTGCCGCGACCTGAAAGTCTTCCCCCAGATGGTGGGCTACGCCGACAAGACGGCGACCTTCGCCTCGGCGGAGGCGTTCTTCCTCGCGCACGTGATCCACACGCTGAACCCCTGGATCGAGAACTGGGAGCAATCACTCGCCCGCGACCTCTTCCCGGACGAGGACGACATCGTGGCGAAGTTCTCGATGCAGGGACTGCTGCGCGGCGACAACGCCGCGCGCGCCACCTTCTATGCCAGCGGCATCACCAATGGCTGGCTGACCCGCAACGAGGCGCGCCGGTTCGAGGACCTGAACCCGATCGAGGGACTGGGTGAGCCGCTGCTGCCCCTCAACATGAGCACGAGCGCCGAGCGTTCCGCGCCGCCGCTGCCCGGAGGCAACTGACATGCTGCGCACCACGCGGCCGTTCGAACTGAAGTTCGCGAGTGACGTAAAGCCGGGGTCGTTCTCCGGTTACGGCGCCGTGTTCGACAATATCGACGACGGCGGCGACATGATCGTCAAGGGCGCCTTCGCCTATACGTTGGCCGCGTGGAAGGCCAAGGGCAAGATGCCGAAGATGCTGTGGCATCACGGCCTTGGCATGTCTTCGGAAGACCTCCTGCCGATCGGCTACTGGACCGCGATGGAGGAGGACGATCACGGCCTGAAGGTCGAGGGCCAGCTGATCGCCCTGGATACCGACCGTGGCCGCACCTTGCACGAAGGCATGATGGCCGAGGCGATCGACGCCATGTCGATCACCTACTCGGTCGTGGAGAGTTCCTACGGCAAGCTCGCAGGCGAGACCTTTCGCTCGATCAGCAAGCTCGACCTGTACGAGGTCGGTCCCGTGCTGTGGGGCATGAACGACCAGGCCGGGATCGAGGACGCCAAGGCGTCGAAGACCATCAAGACGATTCGAGATTTCGAGACCTTCCTGCGGGATGCAGGCGGGTTTTCGATTGCCGCCGCCAAGGCGATTGCCAGCGGCGGCTTCAAAGCC
>JAHCKB010000297.1 GCA_026125985.1 Bradyrhizobium sp. | reverse complement strand
GCCTTGACCGACAGGGCGTGGGCAAGCAGTTCTGTCTCCTCCACCTCGTGCGAGAGCAGGATCAGTTTCGGCGGCGGCTTGTCGTCGTAGAACTGGGTCAGGAACGAGCCCAGCACTTCCTCGGGCGTGAAGGTCTTTTCCGCGCGCGGGAAATAGGCGCGGTTGCCCCAGTTCTGGCCGGTGCGGAAAAAGAATACTTCGACGCACGAATAGCCGCCTTCCTGGTGGATGGCGAATACGTCCGCTTCTTCCACGGAACGCGGATTGATGCCCTGCTGCGACTGGATCGCCGAAAGCGCGGCAAGGCGGTCGCGGAAGGTCGCAGCGGTCTCGAATTCGAGCTCGCCGGAGGCCTTTTCCATCTCGGCGGCGAGCAGTTGTTTTACCGCATGGCTGCGGCCGGACAGGAACTCGGTGGCCTCGCGCACCAGCTCGGTATAACCGGGGAAATCGATCTCGCGCGTGCAGGGGCCGGCGCAGCGTCGGATCTGGTAGAGCAGGCAAGGGCGGGTGCGGCTCTCGAAGAAGGAATCTGTGCAGGAGCGGATCAGGAACGCGCGCTGCAATGCCGTGATGGTGCGGTTGACGGCGCCTGCGGAGGCGAACGGTCCGAAATAGCGTCCCGGTCTGGTCTGTGCACCGCGGTGCTTCAATATCTGCGGCGCCCAGTGGTCGCCCGTGATCAGGATGTAGGGGAACGACTTGTCGTCGCGAAGCTGCACATTGAAGCGCGGGCGCAGTTGCTTGATCAGGTTGGCTTCCAGCAGCAGCGCTTCGGTCTCGGTCGTGGTCGAGATGATCTCGACATTGGTCGTGGCCGCGATCATGCGCAGGATGCGGGCCGGCTGTGTGTTGACCCGCGCATAGGAGGTCAGGCGCTTTTTGACGTTCTTGGCCTTGCCGACATAGAGCACATCATTGGCCGCATTGAGCATGCGGTAGACGCCGGGCGAGGTGGGCGCGAGTCGCACCGCGTTCTCGATCGCCGCATGTCCTGCCGTCAGCCCGCCTTCGGCGATCGTCTCGGCCGGCTCCTCCGGCAGGTCGGGCAGGCGCGCGTCCTCGTCGTCCTCGGCCGCGGCGGTCGCAGGATCGATGTCGGCGGCGGCATCCTGCGCCGGCATGTCGCCGCCGGCACCCGGCTTGACCCTGGACGGGCGCTGCGCAGGCCGATCGCTGGAATCGTCTTTCATGGGGCCGAACTTATGCATTGCCGCGTGGCATCGCCAGCCGTGTGGACGACGGCGCAAGTAGCGGCAAGTAACGCATTTTTAAGACTGATGAGCGGCCGGTAACCCCGCTTAACAACCCTTTAACTTAAAACTCTCGATAACTCTTACGCGAAAAGTCTCGAATTCCGTAACCATGCCGGGCTCTTGCAAGCCCTGCGGTCGCGGTGAGTAGCGTAGTGGAGAGTACCGATGACCAGGATTGTGTTGGGCGCGCTCGCGTTCCTCGCGGCGGGCTGGAGCATCAAGGCGGAGGCCGCCGACTTCTACAATTCGCGGGCGCCATACACGGTCAACCAGCCGCTCAATGCCTATAGCTGGGCCGGTCCCTATCTCGGCGGCAATTTCGGCTATGCATGGGGCAGCGTGGACAATGCCTGGGCCAAGCCGAGCGGCTTCGTCGGCGGTTTGCAGGCCGGCTACAATTTCCAGCGCGGCCCCTGGGTGTTCGGCGTGGAAGGCGACATCCAGGGTTCCAGCGCCGACGACACCTTTGCGGCCTGGAAATTCTCCAACCCGTGGTTCGGCACGGTGCGCGGCCGGGGCGGCTATGCCTTCAACAACGTATTGTTCTACGGCACGCTGGGTCTGGCGTTCGGCGAACTGCGTGCGGAGACCTTCGGGCTGTCGGAGTCCCACACCAATGTCGGCTGGACCGCGGGCCTCGGCGCCGAGTTCGGCTTTGCGCCGAACTGGAGCGCCAAGATCGAATATCTCTATGTCGATCTCGCCAACAGCAATTTCGTCATCACCGGCGCCTCGCATGGCGCGAGCTTCGGCACGGTGCGGGCAGGCGTGAACTACCGCTTCTGAAGAAGGCATGTCGACAACAACACGCGAACAAGAACACTTTGCGTAACAACCTCCCGGCCACCGAAAGCGGCCGGGATTTTTTTGTCACGTGGTCTGGACGAAACCGGCGTCAGGAAATCACGAGGTTGACGGCTTTGGGGCCCTTGCCCTTCTTGTCCGGCTCGACCTCGAAGGTGATGCGCTGCCCCTCGGCGAGATCCTTCAATCCGGCCCGTTCCACCGCGGTGATGTGAACGAACACGTCGCGACCGCCGTCATCGGGCTTGATGAAACCGTAGCCGCGTTCGCCGTTGAAAAATTTGACCGTACCCGTCATGGCCATCGGGAAACCTCCCCCGTCTGCTCGGCCGTGACGCGCAACGTCGCGTTCGGCCCCGACCGGACAATCGTTTCCGGAAAGCATGGCCACCTCGGCGAACGGCCGCAGAAGATGGAGTGGCGTTCGCCTGGCTGTTCTTCGGCCTTGTCACTCCGCCGCAACCATTCGCGGAAGCGGAACGTAAAGCCAGTCCCAACAGGTCGAAGCATAATACGGTTCCCGCCGGGTTGCCTATGGCCTTGATGGCCGCAGGCGGCCGTGGACCTGACGGGGCAGGGGTGTTCAGGGCTTCGGGCTTTCCAGCCTGAAGCGGCCGGCACCGCCCTGGCCGAGCGGCTTTTCCAGCTCGGGCAGGATGGTCTTCAGCTGCCCCTGCAGCGTCCAGGGCGGGTTGACCATCAGAAGCCCGCTGGATGTCAGCGGGCCGCCCGCCTCCTGCGGGGCGACGGAGAATTCCAGCCGCAGGCATTTTCCGGCGGGCCTTGCGCCCTTGGCGGCCTGCGCCACCTCGCGCGCCAGCGTGTCGGCCGCGCGCCGGTTCTTGACCGGATACCAGAGCAGGTAGCTGCCGGTCGGCCATTTGTGGAAGGCGCCGTGAAAGCCGCGCGCCAGCCGCGCGAATTCGTCACCCGCCTCGAAGGGCGGATCGATCAGCACGAGCCCACGCCGTTCCTTGGGCGGCACGAAGGCGGTGAGCGCCGTCCAGCCGTCGAGATCGACGACGCGCGCCTGGGTGTCGCGGCGCAGCGCATCGACGAGCTGCTTGCGCGCGTCAGGCTCGAGCTCGCAGGCGGTGAGCCGGTCCTGCGGCCGCAGCAGTGCGCGGACGATCAGCGGCGATCCCGGATAGGCTTTCAGCTCGGCGCCTTCGTTGAACGCCCTGACGATGTCGAGATAAGGCGCCACCAGCGGCAGCGCCTTGTCCGAGAAGCGCGCCTGCATCACGCGCGCAATTCCGGTCAGCCATTCGCCGCCGCGCCTGGCCTCCTCGCTTGTGAGGTCGTAGCGGCCGGCTCCCGCATGGGTGTCGATGACACGGAAGGCCGCCGGCTTCTCCTGCAGGTAAAGCAGGATCCGCGTCAGCACGATGTGCTTGAGGACGTCGGCGAAATTACCGGCATGAAAGGCGTGGCGGTAGTTCATGGCAGAGGGGTTACCACGTCATTGCGAGCGGAGCGAAGCAATCCATCGCGCCAGGAGCAAAGCTGGATTGCTTCGTCGCTTTGCTCCTCGCAATGACAATGGAAGAGAGTCTATCCCCCGCGGACCGGCGGCATCAGCACCTGGTTGCGGCGGCAGGCGCGGCGATCGTTCTCGTCGCAGGAGCGGAACTGCAGGTCCTTGGTCATGCAGATGCGCACTTCGCTGAGGCGACGCGAGTCGCAGGTCACCGAAATCGCCGATGCGCTCAGCCCCGGATTGACCTTGATGAAATCGGCCTCCAGCTCTTCCGGCGAGATCGTCTTCGGCCTGGCCAGGCGCAGCAATTCCTCGGGAATCTTCACCGACGCGCGCGCCTTGCGGATGGTCTCGAAATAGGCCCGCGTGCCGAGGCCTGAACAGGTGCCGTGCTTGTCCCACTCGTTGTAGATCAGCCCTGGCGCCGGCATCAGGTCGAGCATGGAGACCATGACGTGGCGTTCCAGCCGCGGCGCGGGGCGCCTGCAATATTCCGGATAGCCGCGGTCGTATTGCGGCCATAGCCCGTGCACCACGAAAGAAAAGGGGCGTTCGCTGCATTGCGCCCTGGAGCGCGCAGCATTGCCGCGTTCGGCCGCCGCCTCGCAGAAGGAGGGCGACCAGGACAGCGACAGCACATAGAAATCGAACTGGCCGGGGGCGTTCTGGCGGGCATCCTGCGCGGCGGCCGGCGAAAGAAAGGCAGGGCCAAACAGCAGAACCAGCGCAGCAAGAAATCGAACAGCGAATATCGGGAAGGATTGGACCATGACCGGCGTCCTCACACGAGACGGTTGCGGACACTAGCAGAGAGTGAGAACATTTCAAGAACAAAATGCAGGGTTGCGGCAGGCGGCGCGAACGCCGGTCACCGAATCAGGGGCGGGCTGCCTTGCAGGCCGGGTTAAACGCCCAGTTGCGGTCCATTCCGACCACGCACCATTCGACGCCCTGTCCGAACCCGGCAAAGCCGCCGTCCTCGATGATCGAGAAATGCACCGGGCGCATCTTGCCGTCGGAGAGCATCACATCGCCCGAGCAGAAGCGGCGCGGGATGTTGTCGGACTGCCAGGGCCGGAAGGCAGTCTCGCGGATGTTGCCATACGCCGTAATCGCCAGACTGGAGTTCCAGAACTTGCTTTCCTTCTCCTGGAACTGCGAGGTGATGGTCGGCAGTGCCGCCTCGCAAGGCTTCACATTGCCGTCGTAGCGCGGGCCGTTGAGCCAGAAATTCAGCTCCAGAGGGTTTGCAGCCTGGGCTTCGCCGAAGGCCAGCACGCCGAGTGCGACGCCGAGCAGCGCCGCAAGGCCGGATTTCTTCGAGAATGTCAGGTCGCGCATGGGAATCCGCCTCAAAAGCCCAATCCCGAGGAACCGTGCCGCGAAGGTCCGGGCAGGTCAAGTGCAGCGCGGCAACACCTCCAAGGAGTTCGCCGTGTTTGGCCGCGGCGTTCTTTTCAGAGGTCGCAAGGCACTCTAAGCTGAGTCGGCTGAAATGGAGTCGCCGATGCGAAATGTTGTGGCCGCGGGCTTGGTTGCGATCTGCGGGATGCTGGCGTCCGCGCCGGCCGGGGCCGGCTGGGTGCCTCCGTTCAAGGCCAACGACACCGGTGGCATCATCGCCTTTTCGCTGGCCCAGCAGGGCGATGCCCGTCAGCTCGCGGTCGAGCACTGCGCCCATTACGGCAAGGTGGTGAAGTTTCTCGCCGTGCAGGCCTATGAGGGCGGCTATATCTCCTTCGCCTGCCGCTGGGTGCCCTATGGCTCCACCGCGCGGCCGCTGGTCACGCGCTACTAGACGGGACGACCACTACAATCCCATCATCACAAGGCCGGACGGGAGCGCACTGCATGGCGCGACAACTTCTCTCATTTGTCTCCGTGGCCTGCCTGCTTGCGCTGTGGCCCGTGGCTGACGCGCTGGCGGTGGAACTGCCGGTCCGCAAGGCCGGCCTGTGGGAAATGAAGATGGTGCGAGCGGGCGGCTCGATGCCCAACATGACCATGCAGCACTGCACCGACGCCACGACCGACAAGCAGATGAGCACGTCGTTCTCGCCGGGCAAGGAAACCTGTTCGAAGCAGGACATCCAGAAGACCGCGACCGGCTATGTCAGCGATTCCGTCTGCACCGTC
>JAHCKB010000296.1 GCA_026125985.1 Bradyrhizobium sp. | reverse complement strand
AAGCGCGAGGTCATCGCGCGCGCCGATGTGCAGCAGGCGATCGAGGCGCGCATCCGGCGTGCGGCGCGGCTGCGCGACCGCGCGCAGGAGACGATCCTCGATAAAGTGGCGCTCATCAGCACCGACGGCGTCCGTGCCGGACAAATCAACGGTCTCAGCGTCATCGAGCTCGGCGGCTTCGCGTTCGGCCGGCCGACGCGCATCACCTGTCAGGTGCGACCGGGCAGCGGCAAGGTGGTGGACATCGAGCGCGAGGTCGAGCTTGGCGGGCCCGTGCACTCCAAGGGCGTGCTGATCCTGTCCGGCTTTCTCGCCGGACGCTACGCGCTCGACACGCCGATGTCGCTGTTCGCCAGCCTGGTGTTCGAGCAGTCCTATGGCGGGGTCGAGGGTGACAGCGCGTCGTCTGCTGAACTCTATGCTCTGATGTCGGCGCTTGCGGAAGTCCCGCTACGGCAGGATCTGGCGGTGACGGGATCGGTGAACCAGAACGGCGAGATCCAGGCGATCGGAGGCGTCAACGAGAAGATCGAGGGATTTTTCGACATCTGCGCAGCGCGCGGTCTCACCGGAAAACAGGGCGTGTTGATTCCGAAATCCAACGTGCAGCATTTGATGTTGAGGCATAACGTCATATCGGCCTGCGCGGAAGGAAAATTCTTCATCCATCCGGTCGTCACCATCGACGAGGGAATTGCGCTGCTTACCGGAAGAGCGGCAGGCACTCGCGGTCCGCAAGGCGACTATGATGCAGACAGCGTCAACGGCCTGATCGAGTCCCGGCTACGATCGTTCGCGCAGGTGCAAGAGCGCAAGGTACGATTTGATGGGCAAAGCGAAACCTGATTTCAAGAGGATGTTGCTGCGATTGCCGCACAGCGCCAGCGACTACGCCGCAGTCAAGCTCATTGCGGAGCTGGCGGATGTGCTTGGAGCCGACCTGATCGGCAGCTTCGTCGAGGATCTCGACCTGCGGGCCCTGGTGGACCTGCCGGATGCGCGCGAGTTTCGGGCAGGAGCCTGGCACCGGATCGATTCCTCGCAGCTCGCCCGGGATTTCACATCCGCCTCTCACGAGGCCGAGCGACTATTTCTGCAAATGGCCGGGCTGAGCCGCTCATCCTTCCGGGTGGTGGAGAGTGCAAGCGCGGCTGCGCGCGAGGCCGGCGAGGACGACATCATTGTCGTCATCGAGCCGAAAAGCGCAGTGGAACGGGCAACCCGCCAGTTTGGCGAACTGCTTGAAATCGCCAACCGCTCCACTTCGTCGATCCTGTGGATACCGAGTCTCGCCAGGCGATTCACCGGACCGATCGTCGTGATGGCGAGCGAGCCCGAAGATCCCTGCATTTCGGCAGCCGTGAGCATCGCAGCATCCGTCAAGGAAAAGGTGATCCTCCTTCCGGCAAAACCCCACTTCGAATCGTTTTCGGAAGTTCTTCAGCGGGCAAGGGCTGCCGGAGTGATGACGTCGCTGGTCGACGCCGTGTTTCACGACGACGATCTGTTGCTGCCGCCCCACATCAAGGCCGGCTTGCTGGTTGCAGGTCGCGAGCGCGCAATGCGGCGCCGAAACCTGCTGGACGTTCCCACTCTTTTTGTTAGTGCAAACCGCCCGTCGACGGCCTCCGGAACCACGCAGAAGCGGCCCGGCACGAGCTGAGCGCATCGAGCAATACTCGGCCCGCTTGCGCCGCTTCCGACGACCTTTGCCCAACAACTGGATCAAATCGCAGGAAATCGAGGTTTGGCGTACGAAATTGCAGATTGGTAGCGGGGGAGGGACTCGAACCCCCGACCCCAGGATTATGATTCCCGTGCTCTAACCAGCTGAGCTACCCCGCCACGCGCGTTCGTCGGCGGCCGACGCGGGCCGCGATATGTGCGAACGCGCGGCATATAAGGAGTGGGTCGCTTGGCTGTCAAGCAACCCGGCCCGTCTGCGCAACTTATTGAGACTGGGCCGAGATTCCGGGTTCTTCGTGCGCTCCGGAAGAGAGCCCCATGCAGCCGACGGTCGGGCTGCGGGCATTACGACTTGCGATAGCGGATCAGCGAGAAGTGTCCCATCGGCGGCATCGGCCGCCGCTCGATCAGCGTCACCCCGCCGTGCCGGGTGGCCCAATTGACCAGGCGCTGCCACGGGAATTCGGGACGCCAGCCAAGCCGTCGCGCCAGCGGTGCAAACGCCAGCTCGAACGCGCGGCGCGGACCGCTCTCTGCGCCGATATGGTTGACCAGGATCAGCTCACCGCCGGGCTTCAGCACCCGGACGAAATCATCGAGCGTGGCTTCGGGATCGGGCACCGCGGTAATGACGTATTGCGCGACCACCGCATCGAAAGAGGCATCCTTGAAGGCGAGTTGCTTGGCGTCCATCACCGCGAGCGTCTCGACATTGGTCAGGCCGAATTCGCGCACGCGCTGCCTTGCCTTGCGCAGCATGCCTTCTGAAATGTCGACACCGCACAGCTTCGTGCTGCGCGAGTAATCCGACAACGACAGTCCGGTGCCGACGCCGACATCGAGCACCCGTCCGCCGATGCGGTCGGCCTCGGCGATGGTGGAGCGGCGGCCTTCGTCGAACACCTTGCCGAACACGAGATCATAGATCGGCGCCCAGCGGTCATACGCCTTGGTCACGCCGGTAAGATTGATGTCCCCCATCCCCTGCCCTGAACTCTTGCCGCCCGGCTCGCTATCCGCGCACTGCCTCGAATGGCGCTGCGACATCGCGCTCGGCGATCCTCGCCGACGCACTCCTGATGAAGCCGCCGCCGAGCACGCGCGCCTGCCCCGAAGGCGCATCGTAGAATACGCAGGCCTGTCCGGGCGACACGCCCTCCTCGCCGGCAACGAGCTCGACCTCGTAGCCGTCCCGCCCTGCCCGCAACCAGGCCGGCTGCGGCGGGCGCGTCGAGCGCACCCGCACGAACATCTCGATCCCGTCGCCGATCACGCGCTCGAGCACACCGTCACCGATCCAGTTGACGTCGCGCAACACGATCCGGTCCATGCGCAGCGCCTCGCGCGGGCCGACCACGACACGGCGATCGTCGGCATCGAGCCGCACCACATAGAGCGGCGAGCCGGACGCGATGCCCAAGCCCTTGCGCTGGCCGACGGTGAAATGCGCGATGCCCTGATGCCGGCCGAGCACGCGGCCCGCGAGATCGACGATTTCGCCGGGCTCCATCGCATTCGGCCGCAGCCGGCCGATGATGTCGGTGTAGCGGCCGGTCGGCACGAAGCAGATGTCCTGGCTGTCCTGCTTGTCGGCAACCTCGAGGTCGAAGCGGCGCGCCAGCGCGCGTACATCCGGCTTGCTGAGGTCGCCGAGCGGAAAGCGCAGGAAACCGAGCTGCTCGCGCGTGGTCGCAAACAGGAAGTAGCTCTGGTCGCGGTCGGCGTCGGCCGCGCAATGCAGCGCGCGCGATCCGTCGGGCAACCGGCGCGAGGCGACATAGTGGCCGGTAGCCAGCGCGACAGCGCCAAGCTCGCGCGCGGTCTCCAGGAGATCGCGAAACTTGACGGTGCGATTGCACTCGATGCAGGGCACCGGCGTCTCGCCGAGCGCATAGCTCTCGGCAAAATTGTCGATCACGGACTCGCGGAAGCGGCTTTCATAATCGAGCACGTAATGCGGGATGCCGATCGAGGCCGCGACGTTGCGGGCGTCGTGAATGTCGCGGCCGGCGCAGCAGGCGCCCTTGCGATGGGTCGCAGCACCGTGGTCGTAAAGCTGCAGCGTGATGCCGACGACGTCGTAACCTTCCGACTTCAACAGCGCAGCCGTCACCGACGAGTCGACGCCGCCGGACATGGCGACCACGACACGCGTGTCTTCGGGACGGCCTTCGAGATCCAGACTGTTGCGCATGGCTCCGGTTGGTCGACGGCCGCGGCATTGCCTTGCGACCAAGGCCCTGGAGTTCAAGGGCTTTGGGGCTCGCGGCCTGGAAAACTTGCGGCTCCGCGCCGGGCAGTCCGGCGGGCGCGCTCTTTTAATATAGGCCGTGCTGGCGTGAAGCAATCATGCGAGGTGAGCTTTGGACAGGCTCCAAAGGCCGCGGCAAATCTTGCCGCCGGGCAGAAATGGCGCCGGTTTTCCGGGTCACGCCCGCCCTCGGCTCTCGTAACAAGTATATGTAAAACAACAAGAATTTATGAGAGACGGCGCTGGCCCGGTCCTTGCTGATCTACCGGCGAGTTCCATTCCGAGAGGCCGCCCCGTGGTCAGCGTTACGCCCGACATCCCCGCCAGCACTTCCTTCCAGGCCCCCCCGCCGCGGGCCAAGGCGGACCCTGCGCCGGGCAATGACGACTTTGCCGCGCTGGTCGACAGCAACACGACGGCCGCGACCGCCAATAACGATCGCAGCCAGGATCGAAGCCCGGATCGCACGCAGGATGCGTCGCCGGCCCCCGAGCAGGCCGCGCCCGACAAGCGATCCGCGCCCGCCCGGCGCGATGCTGCGGCTGCCGACCGTGATCAATCCGGCCCGTCCAAGCGCCGCGACGACGACAGCGATGTCGCGGCTTCCGACCAGGCAGCGCGCGAAACGCCCGCGCAGACCACCCCAGGCAAACGCAGCGAAGCGAAGCCCGCCGCCGACAAGACTACTGAGTCGAAGGCCTCTGACGGTCCGGCAGCCGACGAGACGGAAGCAACCGATTCCGCGGATGTCCCGGTGCCTACCGAGGCGACCGACGCCGATGCCGCTGCGGTCGCGACCGCGATCACCGCAATCGCCAGCACCGAGGTGCAGGTCCCCTCCGCGCCATCGTCCGCCCCCGCAACGGCCGGTGGAAGCGCTGGGCCGCTGTCGATCGCGGCTGCCGCCATTGCCGCCAGCAACGCCGTGGCCGAAGCCGGGGCTTTACCGGCCGCAACAACCGCCGAAAGCGACGCTTCAACGAAGACCGTGGTCACCGAAACGAAGACCGGCGCCGCGGCGAAGGCCGGCGAGGCAATCGCGACTCCCGGGCAGGACGCACAGTCCAACGATGGAACGACGGCGCCCGCCATCGCGTTGACCACTCCGGCGGTACGACCGGCACCCCAGAAGAACGCGGTCTCGGCCAGGGTTTCGGCGGCGACGAGCGATGCCGCGGCCTCTTCGGACCAGCCGGAAGCTCCGACGACCCCGACCGACACCTCGAGTCCCAGCGCGTCGGAGGCCGCCACGCCCCCCGGCACCCAGCAGAACGCGGAAGCACAGCCGAACGCCAGAACCGTCCATACCGGGCAAGCGAAGACGGAATCGCAGGGCAACCAGGCATCGTCGACCGCCGCGGCGCAGTTCAATCCAGCAGCCCACGACAATGCACCGAGCCAGTCGAACGCGCCGGCCAATACCGCGCAGGCATCAACTCCCTTGCAGCCGCTGATCCCGGCGGCTTCCACGCCGACGCAGTCTTCATCTTCCTTCACCGTCACGCCGGCGACGCAATCGGCCGCCGTGCCGCTCTCGGGCCTTGCCCTGGAGATCGCCGCCTCCTTGCGCAACGGCAAGAGCCGCTTCGAGATCCGGCTCGATCCCGCCGAACTTGGCCGCATCGACGTGCGCATCGACGTCGACCGCAAAGGCCAGGTGATCTCGCACCTCACCGTGGAGAAGCCGGAAACGCTGTCGATGCTGCGCCAGGACGCGCCGCAATTGCAGCGCGCGCTCAACGA
>JAHCKB010000295.1 GCA_026125985.1 Bradyrhizobium sp. | reverse complement strand
GCGCGAAAAGCTCGGCATCACCTACGATCATCTCGCGCCGACGAACGAGCGGCTGATCTACGCCTCCTTCACCGGCTACGGCGAGAAGGGTGAGGAAGCCAACAAGCCGGGCTTCGACAGCAATGCCTATTGGGCGCGCTCCGGCCTGATGGACCTCGTGCGCGCCGACGAGCACACCACGCCGGCACGCTCCGTCGCAGGCATGGGCGACCATCCCTGCGCCATGGCGTTCTACGGCGCGATCGTGACTGCGCTCTACAAGCGAGAGCGCACCGGCAAGGGCTCGCAGGTTTCGTCCAACCTGATGGCGAACGGCGTGTGGGCGGCGTCCGTGCTGGTGCAAGCCAAGCTCGTCGGCGGAAAATTCCTGCCGCGGCGGTCCCGCGAGCAGGCGCTCAATGCGGTAACCAATCACTATCAGTGCAAGGACGAACGCTGGCTGATCCTGTCCCTGCTCAACGAGGACCGGCAATGGCCGACACTCGCCAAATGCCTCGGCCGCGAAGACCTGATCGCCGATCCGCGTTTCGCCAACAAGAAGGATCGCCACGCCAACTCGCTCGAGCTGGTCAAGATTTTCGACGAGGTGTTTGCGACCAAGCCGCTCGCGGAATGGCGCAAGATCCTCGACGGCAACGGCCTGGTGTTCGGCGTGGTCGGCATCCTCGACGACATCCCCAACGACAAGCAGATGCTCGAGAACGAGGTGCTGGTGCCGTTCGAAAACGACACCATGCTGACCATCAACAGCCCGATCTGGGTCGACGGATCCAAGAAGGTGCAGCCTCGCAAGCCGCCGGGAATCGGCGAGCACAGCGACGAGATCCTGCGCAGCGCCGGCTATGACGAAGCCGCGATCAGGAAACTCAGGGACTCCGGCGCGGTGGCCTGAGGCACCACCGCAGGATTCCGCCGGGGCATTTCGCACCGCGTGGCGGCACGTCCCGGAAGATGCCGTGTTTTTACCGCGCCTTGACGAAGCACATGCCCATGCGCGCGGCGCCGGCGGTCTGGCAAGTCAGTCCCTTCGCGCAGGTCCAACTGCGGAAACTCGCGTCATTGGAAGCGCTGTGGCGCATGAACCGGTAGCAATGCGCGCCCCAGCCGTCGCTGTATTCGGTGCCGGCGAGTTCCGTCGCACCGCGCAATTGCGGCCGGCTGACAAAGCCTTTCGAATAATCCGGTTGCCGGTCGTCCCGCAGTGCGGCCATGATATCGCGGCGGCGAGGTTGGTCGCCGAGAAAATGCGGCGACGCAGGCACCACGGCGGCATTGGACTGCTTGGCCGCCATCCAGTCGACGCCGGGAAAATGGAAACCGCCGATGCCGCGCGTCTGGTGGCAGCCCGCGCAGGTGATGTCGTTGAGCCGCCGCTGGAACCCGCCGAAGGAACGGATGTTCTGCAACGGCGCACCGTTTGCCGCCGCTTTCCTGAGCGCCGCGACGACCTCGCTTTCGCCGAACACCGGATTGCTCCCCTCGCCCGCGCTGAGGCCGAATTCCGGCAGCAGTTTCGAGGAGAGAAAGCCGACTGGGGTCGGGGCGATTGCCGCCTTCGCCAGAAACTTCTCCGGGATGAGAACCGTACCCTGATCGAGTTCGGCGAGGTGTGCGGGATCGAGCAGCCACGCCTTGAAGTCGCTTGCCAGGGCGGCATCCGACAAGAGGCGCTCGCGGTCGATCTGGTTCTCCATCGGAGCTTCCGCAAAAACACGCGCTTGCGCGTCGTAGTGGAACACTTTCAGAAGATAGTCAGTGCGGAATTCACGCGTCGGCGATTTGGGCGCGTGGGCGATCTGCAGGTTGGTCTCGATGCGATCGATGTTCTCGGCCATGGCAAGATCGAGCGGACCATCCCTGGACTGCAGCCTTGCAGCCAGCTCGCGGCCCGTCTGGGTCAGATCCGACGTGGCGAGCCAGCGTTGCGCGACGACCGCGCAGGTGATCGGCTTGCCGTCGCGATCGACCGCCGGCACTCCCCTGGCGCGCAAGACGACATTCAGCGTCATCGGCAGCCGCGCCGGAGTTTCACTGCCTGCCGGAAGCCTGATTCGGACGAGACGATAGATCAGACGGATCTCGCCGCAGCCGGCTGGCGCGACATAGGCGCGGTCCATGCGGCTGACGATGCCGGCGAGGACGAAGCGCGTATCGGCGGAGGCCAGCAGCGCGCGGTCGAACAGCCGGAAAGCAAAGGCCTCGCCGACGCCGATGCTCTCGTCGGGTAGTTCCGCGTTGTGTCGTTCGATGTAACGATCGAGTTCGGCGTCGATGGCAGCCTTGACGGAAGCCATCGCAGGCATCGCAAAGAGTTGCGCATTGTCGAGCGGGGTATCGGCCGAGCGCGCCGGCTGCAGGATGCGGCCAAGACCGAACCGCCCACGGTCGAGTTCGCGCAAGGCCGCAGGGTCGGTGATTGCGGTTCCGCGCTCCAGCGGCCGGTCCGGCGCAGCGCGAACCGGCGTGGCCATGACGATCAGGCAAAGGACGACGAACAAACGCGACGCGCGGCTCATGTGCCCACTAACACCGCGCGGACAGGGCTATTCAAGCAAAAAGGCGCCTCACATCGCGGTGAGGCGCCTTGCGTTTCGCAAAACCTTGCCGTCAGCGGGCGACGATCAGCCCCTTGCTGGTGACAACCACCCAGCGGCCATCCTGCTTGCGGATGGCGTCGACGCGGCCGAGCCCGGGAATGGGATCGCCGGCGAAGACCTCGAACAACCCGCGGCGGCTTTCGATCAGCGCGCTGCCACGGCCGACTTCGCGCAACACCCAGCCGCTGACGGTCGGCAGTCGCCCGACCTCGGCCTTGGCCGTCACGGCCTGTGCCTGCGGCGCCGCGGCGGCGGACGGCGCAATCGACCCCGTGATGTCCTTTGCTACCGAGGTCGACGCAGGTGCGGCAGCCTGCGCCGCACGCAGCTTGCCGACCTCGTCCGAAAGCCTAGCCAGTTTTGCGGCAGGCTCGCCTTGCGCCTTCTCGACCTTCTCGAGGCGGTCGCTGGTCTTGTTGAACTGGGTGACGCCGAGCCTGGCGTTCTGCTCGACACTGGCTTTCAGCGCAAGGATATCGGCATCGATGCGCGCGACGGCGGCTTCAAGCCCGGCATTGTGGGCCACGGCAGTTCCACCGGCATTGCCTTGACCGAGACTGCCCGTTGCCAGCGCGCCGCCAATTGCGCCCGCCAGAGCCGCAAGCGCGACGACCGCAGCGATCGCCGGAATGCGGCGCCTGGGAGCTGCGTCCGCAGATGCCTGCGCACCACCGCGCCACATGCGGTCGCCCGGCGACATGATCATGATATTGGCGGACGGGCGGGCCGTTTCTGCCTTGTCCTCCGCCTGCGCTTCCACTTTCGGTGTCGCCTCGATCCTGGGCGCCTGCTTCGGCTCGACCGGATCCGGCTTCGGCGAGGTCAACTCCTGGTCAGGCGCAATTGCCGGAGACTCCGCCATGACATGCTCGGCGGAGAATCCGACCGCGGCGTCGGATGCAGCATTCACAGAACCGGCTTCAGCGCTGGCAGGCTGGGGCTGTTGTTCGCTCACGGCAAAATCTCCCGAATGAATTGACCATTTGGTAACTTTCAGTGGTTGCCAATTCCTTACCTGCCCCGGCGGTTACCAAAATTTTAGGAACTCCCGCGGGGCCGATCTTGGCCGGCAGGCCGGACAGACGATGGCCGGTCCCCGCGCCCCGCCATGCTGCCGTGCAGCACGCTCCCGTCCGCGATCGATTCCAGCTCGTTTGACAAAACCGCCCGCGGCCTGTTCAACGACAGCAACAAGCCTGCGCAACGAAGGGGAGAGACATGAAGCTGTACGACTCGATCGGTCCCAATCCGCACATCGTCCGCATGTTCATGGCGGAAAAGGGCATCGACATCCCGAAGCAGACGGTGGACCTGCGCAAGGGCGAGAACCGCGAGGCCGAGCACCTGAAACGCAATCCGCACGGGCAGATGCCGACGCTGGAGCTCGACGATGGCAGCTATCTTTCCGAGATCACCGCGATCTGCGAATATCTGGAAGAGAAGAAGCCCTCGCCGCCGCTGATCGGCGCGACACCGGAAGAGCGCGCCGAGTGTCGGATGTGGACGCGCCGCGTCGATCTCAACATCTGCGAGCCGCTTGCCAACGGCTATCGCTACGGCGAGGCGGCGAAGTTCTTCGAGAAGCGGATTCCGGTGGCGCCGGAAGCTTCGCCCGGATTGAAGATGGTGGCGCAGAACCGGTTGAAGTGGCTGAACGACCAGATGGCCGACGGGCGCGAATATCTGTGCGGCAAGCGTTTCACGCTGGCCGACATCCTGCTGTATGGCTGGCTCGCTTTCGGCAACCAGGTCGGCCAGCCGCTCGACCGCAGCAATGCGCATGTCGCCGCGTGGTTCGACCGCATGGCGCAACGGCCGTCAGCGAAGGCGTAAAGTTCGGCCTCGCGGCTCGAGACGGCGCGGCTTCGCCGTGATTTTCGAAGCCGCGATGCCGCGTCAGGCGCCCCGCTTCTTTCCCTTGGCAAAGCGCTTCGTCAGGAATTCCGCCAACGCCTCGACGCGCGCGGGGCGCGGGCCGCCGGGCGGCGTCACCAGATGCACCGCCCCTTCCGGCTGCTTCCAGCCCTTGAGGATCACCTCGACCTCGCCTGAGCGGATGGCGTCGCCGACGATAAACTCCGGAAGGTCGGCGATGCCGAGGCCGGCAAGCAAGGCGGGCATGACGGCTTCGCCATTGTTGACACGCAATTGCCCGGCAGGACGGACGCTCACCTGTTCGCCGGCCGCATTGGTGTAGTGCCAGACGCCGGGGGTCGAGAGATAGGCGTAGCCGAAGCATTTGTGCTTGGCGAGATGCATGGGATGCGTCGGCCGCCCGTGGCGCTTCAGATAGGACGGCGCCGCGACCGTGTAGCGCGGCATGTCGCAGAGCCGCCGCGCAATCAGCGAAGAATCCGGCAGGCGCGCGATGCGAAGGCCTGCATCGAAGCCCTCGCCGATGAGATCGACGGTCGCATCGCTCAGATGAAGGTCGATCGAGACTTCCGGATATTGCGCCAGGAATTCCGGCAGCAGCGGCGCGATCGTCTTGATGCCGAAGGTCATGGGCACGGCGAGTCGAACCAGCCCGCGCGGCGTCGCCGATTGCGCGAGCGCTTCGCTCTCCGTCGCCTCGCCGTCGGCGAGCAGCCGCGCCGCACGCTCCGCCAGCTTGTGGCCGGCATCGGTCAGCGCCAGGCGGCGCGAGGTACGGTTGAACAACCGCGCACCTAGCCGCTCCTCCAGCCGGCTCACCGCCTTCGACACAGTCGCCTTGGACAGGGCCAGTTCGCTGGAGGCCGCCGCAAAGGAGCGCAATTCCACGACCTTGGCAAAAATCGCCAGCCCTTCGAAATCCGGGAGTCTTGCCATTCGGCCATCACTCAATTTTGGAAACGATGAATTTCAATAGTTTCTATTTCTATATCACGGCGGAGGGCATATCCAGGGACCATCGAAATTGAAGCGATGGAGAGCCTCAATGATCCAATTGAAACCCTTCGCGACGCTTGGCGGCGCCGATCACGGCTGGCTGAAGGCCAAACATCACTTCTCGTTCGCGAGCTACCACGACCCCACCAATATGGGGCACGGCGCGCTACGGGTGTGGAACGACGACGAGATCGCGCCGAACACCGGCTTCCCTGCCCATCCCCATGCCAACATGGAGAT
>JAHCKB010000294.1 GCA_026125985.1 Bradyrhizobium sp. | reverse complement strand
TCCTCGACTATATCGGCCGCGTGCTGCACGGCGATCTCGGCCGCTCGATCATCTCCAACAAGATGGTGAGCGAGGAGCTGGCGCTGACCATCGGCCCGACCGTCGAGCTGATGCTGGGCGGCATGATCATCGCCGTGCCCTTGGGCCTGACCTTGGGCACGCTCGCCGCGGTGAAGCGCGGCTCGATCGTCGACCGCATCATCATGGCCTTCTCGGTCGCCGGCGTGTCGATGCCGGTGTTCTTCATCGGCCTGATCCTGATCCAGTATGTCGGATTCCGCTGGGCGCTGTTGCCTTTCACCGGGCGCACCGGTCCGGTCTGGGACGGCGGACTGCCGAGTCTGATTCTCCCAGCGACAACGCTTGGCCTGGTGCTGATCGGACCGATCGCGCGGCTGACCCGCACGGCAGTGCTGGAAGTTCTGGGTGCCGATTTCGTGCGCACCGCGCGGGCCAAGGGGCTCCGCGAGACCGCCGTCATCGTGCATCACGCGCTACGCAATGCGCTTATCCCGGTCGTGACCCTCATCGGCCTGCAGGCGGCATTCCTGCTCGGCGGCGCCGTGGTCACCGAAACGATGTTCTCCTGGCCCGGCGTCGGGCGGCTCGCGGTCGGCGCCATCGTCTCCAGCGATTTCCCGACTGCGCAGGGCGCGATCATGATTCTCGCGATCGCCTTCCTGACCATCAATCTTCTGGTCGACGTGCTCTACGTCTATCTCGATCCCAGGGTGCAGACATGAGCACCGAGGCCCTCGATGGCGGGCTCGTCGGCAGCGCCTCCGGCGCCGAGAACGGCTGGCTCGCCCGAAACGGCCTGCTCCGGCGGTTGCTGCGCGACCGCGTCGCGGCGCTTGCGGCTGCCGTGCTCGGGATCATCGTGCTGGCGGCGGTGTTCGCGCCGTGGATCGCCCCCTATGATCCCTATTTCACCGACCTCACCAAGGTGATGCAGGCGCCCAGCGCCCTGCACTGGTTCGGCACTGACAATACCGGCCGCGACATCCTGAGCCGCGTGCTCTATGGCACGCGCAACACGCTTGTGCTCGGCCTCGTCGGCGTGATCGTCGGCGGCGCCATTGGCGGCGTACTCGGCATCTTCGCTGCCTACTACCGCCGGCTCGGCGGCTGGATCATGCGCCTAGTCGACATCATGCTGGCTTTCCCGGCCATCCTGATCGGCCTTGCCCTTGCCGCGATCTTCGGCGCGGGGCTTTTCGCGGTCATTATCGCGCTGGTGATCGCTACCGTCCCCGACGTGGCGCGGGTGGCGCGCGGCGCGGCGGTGAGCGTAATGGGTCAGGAGTTCATGGAAGCCGGCCGCGCCGTCGGCGTCTCCGACAGCGCGCTGATCTGGCGCTACCTGACGCTGAACTGCATCTCCACCATCTTCGTGTTCCTGACGTTGCGCTTCGGCCAGATCATCCTGATCGGCTCCGTGCTCGGCTTCCTCGGTATGGGCGCGCAGCCGCCGGCCGCCGAACTCGGCATGATGGCCGCGCAAGGCCGCGACTTCCTGTTCATGGCGCCGCACATCGCGACCATCCCGAGCTTCGCCATTTTCGTCATCGTGCTCTGCGCCAACCTGCTTGGCGACGCCTTCCGCGACGTTCTGGATCCGAGGTTGCAGACATGATCAGACCCTTCCGGCTGCTTCGTTCGCCGTCGCCGCGCTTGCATCGGTGCGACCGCACAGGAACTACCGGATCACGCTCTACAAGGGACTCGATGTGACTCGCTGATGAACCATAACGGGAGTGAAAGGGATGCGCGGAATTTTGGCAGGATTTGCGGCGCTGCTCGCCGCTGGAGCTACGGCAGCCGAAGCACAGACGCTGCGGATGATGAAGTCGCTGGACGCGCCGCACTATGACGGCCAGCGCACGACGTGGTCGCCGACCTCCGACATCGTCAACATGTTCCAGGACACACTGGTGGCACTGGACTGGGACGGCAGGACGCCAATCCCCTACCTTGCCAAGTCCTGGACCGTCAGCCCCGACGGCAAGCTCTATACCTTCAAGCTGCGCGACGATGTCACGTTCTGCAGCGGCAAGAAGTTCACGGCCTCCGACGTGGCCTACACCTTCAAGCGGCTGAAGAACCCGGAAACCAAGGCGCCCTATGCCTGGCGCGCCGGCAACATCAAGGAAGTGCGCGCCGTCGACCCATACACGGTCGAATATGAACTGAACGAGCCCTATTCCGAGCTGCTGATCCAGCTCACCATGTACACCAACGCCATCCATAACCAGGAGAGCGTGGAGACGCTGGGCAAGGACTACGGCACCAAAGGCATCGACGGCACCGGCCCCTGGTGCTTCGAGAGCTGGCAGCCGCGCACGGAAATCGTGCTGAAGCGCCACGACGCCTATAAATGGGGACCCTCGATGTACCAGAACAAGGGTCCGGTAAAGTTCGAGAAGCTGAGCATCAAGATCGTGCCTGAGGATGCCAGCCGCCTCGCCGCCATGATGGGCGGCCAGTTCGACGTTACCCACCAGATGCCGCTGCAGTTCATCCAGCAAGTCAAGGCTGCACCCATGCTGACGGTGCAGGAAGCCAAGCCCAATTTCCAGCTGATGTATTACGGCTACAAGATCACGCGGCCGATGATATCGGACAAGCGCGTGCGTGAAGCGATGAACATCGCCATCAACCGCGCCGAGATCGTCCAGGGGATCATGCTCGGCAACGCCGCACCCGCACTCACCTTCGTCGACCCCAATGCGCTCGACTTCGCCGACAAGACCAAGGGCGTGATCAAGGAAGACGTCGAGCGCGCCAAGAAACTTCTCGACGAAGCTGGCTGGAAGGTCGGCAGTGACGGCATAAGAGAAAAGGATGGCGTCAAGCTGGCGCCGAAGGTCCTGTTCGTGCAGGTCGCCTACTTTCCGCGGGTCTCCGAGGCGATCCAGGGCTACATGCGCAAGATCGGCATCGACTGGAAGATCGTGGGATACGACTCCACGATCGCACCGGCGGAAATGGCCAAGCAGGACTACGAACTCTGGACCGTGACGGTCCCCTATCTTTCGGCGGGCGAACTGATGAACATCTACTTCAACTCGAAGAACGTTCCGACGCCCAACCGCATGAACTGGAAAGATCCCGAAACGGACGAGTGGCTGCGCGCCGGCCGCGCGGCCCTGAACGACAAGGACCGCGCGTCGAATTACGCCCTAGTCCAGGAAAAGGTGATGGGCGAGCATCTGTGGATGCCCGTGATGAACATCGCGATGTACACGACGAGCTCGAAGAAGCTGAAAGGCGTGCGACCGCACATGCTCTATCAGAACACGTTCTACAAGGGACTGGATTATTCGTTCTGATGGAACGCCTGCTCGAGGTCCGCGGTCTGAAGACTCATTTTGCGACGGATCGCGGCCTGTTCCGCGCGGTCGACGGCATCAGCTTTGCCGTGCCGCGCGGCCGCACCGTCGGCCTGGTCGGAGAATCCGGCTGCGGCAAGAGCGTCACCTCGCTCTCGGTGATGGGGCTCGTGCCATCGCCGCCCGGCAAGGTTGAAGCGGACGCCATCATGTTCGGCGGCGCCAACGTGCTGGCGTTGCCACCGGAAGAACGCCGCAAGCTGCGCGGCGGCAAGATGTCGATGATCTTCCAGGAACCGATGACGTCGCTCAACCCGGTGCATACCGTGGGGCAGCAGATCGTCGAGGCAATCCTCGCCCATACGGCGATGCCGCCTCGCGCCGCCAAGGCGCGCGCGATCGAGATGCTGGATCTGGTGAAGATCCCATCGCCCTCCCGGCGCATCGACGACTATCCGCACAACATGTCCGGCGGCATGCGCCAGCGCGTGATGATCGCGATGGCGTTGTCATGCGAGCCGTCGTTGCTGATCGCCGACGAGCCGACCACCGCGCTCGACGTGACCATCCAGGCGCAGATCCTCGACCTCCTGAGCGACCTGCAGCGACGCCTCGGCATGGCTATTCTGATCATCACCCACGATCTCGGTGTCATCGCCGAAATGGCAGACGAGGTGATGGTGATGTACGCCGGTCAGATCGTCGAGAGCGCCGGTGTCGCCGACATCTTTGCCGACCCCCAGCATCCCTACACGATCGGGCTGCTGGGCTCGATCCCACGCCTCGACGTCGAGCGTGAGCGACTGGCCACCATCGAGGGAACCGTGCCCGGCGCCAACAACCAGCCGAAGGGTTGCCGCTTCGCACCGCGCTGCCCGTTCGCCGACGCCACCTGCCGTGAAACGCCGCCGCCGTTGCGCGACGTCGCATCCGCCCACCGCGTGGCGTGCTGGAAGGCGCCGGTGGAGAGAGCGGGATGAGCGAAGCTCCGGTCCTCGAGGTCAGCGGCCTCGTCAAGCATTTTCCGGTGGCGCGCGGCGTGCTGCGCCGGAAGCTGATCGGCGTGGTGCGCGCGGTGGAAGACGTCACCTTCGAGATCGCGCGCGGCGAGACGCTGGCTCTGGTCGGCGAATCCGGCTGCGGCAAGTCCACCACGGGGCGGCTGGTGCTGCGGCTGATGAATCCCACGTCCGGCTCGATCCGCTTCAAAGGCGAGGAGATCGCCGGCCTTGACAAGGACGCGATGCGGCGAATGCGACGGCACCTGCAAATCATCTTTCAGGACCCTTACGCTTCGCTCAATCCGCGCATGACGGTGGGCGACATCCTGTCCGAGCCGCTCAATGTCCACAAGATCGGCGATACCGCTTCCCGCGCCTCCCGGGTGCGCGAGCTGCTCGATGTCGTCGGCCTGCAGGCAGAGCATGCCGCGCGCTATCCGCACCAGTTCTCCGGAGGCCAGCGCCAGCGCATCGGCATTGCGCGCGCGCTCGCGGCCAATCCCGATCTCATGGTTTGCGACGAGCCGGTTTCGGCACTGGACGTCTCGATCCAGGCGCAGATCGTCAACCTCCTGCAGAACCTCCAACAGCGCTTCGGCCTGTCATACCTGTTCATCGCCCACGATCTTGCCGTCGTGAAGCACATCAGCGACCGCGTCGCGGTGATGTATCTCGGCAAGCTCGTGGAGATCGCCGACAAGAAGACGATCTACGCGCGGCCGCTGCACCCCTATACGCAGGCGCTGATGGCGGCGATCCCGAAGACAGACCCGGGACTGCGCACGAAACGGGAGATGCTGCAGGGCGACGTACCCAATCCCTTCAACCCGCCGAGCGGCTGCCGCTTCCATACGCGCTGCCCGCATGCACAGGCGCGCTGCTCGGCCGAGGAGCCGGCCTTGCGCGAGGCGGCGAAAGGCCACCGCGTGGCCTGCCACTTCTTCGAGACGCTGCCGCCGCCGGTGATCATCGCCCGCAGCGGGCCACCGCAGGGCAAGTTCGCCGAGCGCCTCGCCGCTTTCGAGGCGGCGAAGCAAAGGCAAGCGGCCAAGATTTGAGATAAATCCCCCTGCGCGACGCGACGATATCTCGTTCGCGGCAGCTTGCATCGTCAGTGCCATCTGTGAGCTTGCTGGTCGATGCGATCAGGACGACAAGCGCAGCGACTGCGCCGGCCGCGTCTTGCGCTGACGCGCTGCCGTCTGCCGGAATGGCCGGCACCCGGCTGCTGTTCGGGCATGACGCGGCAAATTTCCTCCGCTAGTTTGCCGGGAACAAGAAGGTCCCGGGAGGACGCAGGTGCACAAGGGCCGTGTCGTATTCGGCGCCATGGACGAGGTCGTGTTCGGGCGCCATGCCGCGGAGGCCGTCGTCGAACA
>JAHCKB010000293.1 GCA_026125985.1 Bradyrhizobium sp. | reverse complement strand
CGGCTTGATCTGCGAGGACACGATCGAGGCCACGCGGGGCTCGGGGTGATATTCGCCGTCCACCGTGATGCCGCGGGTCGAGACGATCTTGAGCGGCTTCAGCGTATCGCCGTCCATGATCACGTATTGCGGCGGCCAGTAGGAGCCGGCGATCACGTATTTGTCCTCGAAGCCCTTGAACTTCGAAGTGTCGACGGAACGGGCGTCGAGGCCGGTCTTGATCTCGGCGACCACCGCCGGCTCCGCCAGCCAGAGGTCGATCAGGCTGAGCAGGCCGTCGCGGCCGATCACGTAGACGTAGCGGCCGGACGCCGACAGGCGCGAGATGTGCACCGCGTAGCCGGTCTTGACGCGGGAGATGATCTTCTTGGTGTCGCCGTCGATCAGCGCCACCTCGCCGGCGTCGCGCAGCGTGACGGAGAACACGTTCTGCAGGTTGATCTTGTTCTCCTGCTTGGTCGGACGCTTGGCGACCGGCACGATCTCCTTCCAGGAGCCGACCATGTCCTTCATGCCCCACTCCGGCGGGGTGTCGGGCGGCAACATGATGTAGGTGGCGAGCTGCCTGATCTCGTCCTTCGACAGGATGTCGTCGAAATTGACCATGCCGCCGTCGGTACCGTTGGCGATGATCTTTTCCAGACGTCCCTGGCCGAGCTTGAGGGTACCGCCTTCGGTCACCTTGCCGTCCTTGGCCGTCTGCTTCCATTCGGGCTCCAGGTTCTTGCCCGTCGCGCCCTTGCGCAGCACGCCGTGGCAGCCGGCGCAGCGCTGGAAGTACACGTTCTTGGCGTGGTCTTTCTCCTCCTTGGACAGGGTCGGCGCCTGGCCATAGGCGACGCCGGTCGTTGCCGCCATCGCAACTCCAAACAGGAGCCCCTTCACTGAGTCGCGGACAGTCGGCTTGATCATGATGCGATTCCTTCTCTTCGTTGAGACGGCGCGCAGGGTAGTTGTCCCGACGTCGGGTTCCTTAACCGCGGTCAAGCAGGCTTCCGGTTCCGTCGCTTTTTCAGGCCGATCGGCGTTGCACTTTCGTCATGTGGAGACATCATTGGAGGGACCATGCGCCGTCGGAAACCCTTCGCTCGAACCGCATCGGCCGGGAATCACAGACCATCGGAAGCGTTGCGATGGTCCAGCCAGATATTTGCACCGGCACCCATGAGCATGGTGTGAGATGCTTTCCTGAATCCATTGAGGCATTCCGTCGGAAAGCTACGACAAGCGGGGAGCCGCGCAAAAGTCGAGACGAAATCCCTCGCGCAAACGATGAGGGCCGCCCCGAAAGGGAGCGGCCCTCATCGTTTCAGGATTCGAGGTCTCTGCGTCTCAGATCATCGCGGCGACGCGCTCGAGCCCGATGATGCGGGCGAGCGCACGGACTTCCTTCTTCTGGTCTTCGCGGAGCTGGAACAGCAGCGGCATTGCCGCAGACTTGAGCTGCGCCACTTCCTCGGAGTCCGGATCGATCGGCGGCGCGCCCGCACCGGCCTTCCGGGTCGAGTGCATCCGGCGGGCAACGGCGCGCAACGCCTTCTCAACGCTCGGCCAGTAGGATTCCTGATCGGGCGAGAGCTTCAGCCGCTCCTTGATACCGGCGATCTGGGCGTCGGAGAGCAGCGTGTAGTTCTTCTGCACGGCCGGCTTGGCAGCGACCGGCTTCTGCTTCGGCGCGGGCTCAGTGGTGACGTTAGGGACAGCGAGATCCGAGGGCGCTGCGGCGGCATAGGCCTGGCGCAGTGGCACCGTCAGTTGCGGGAGCGGCTGCTGCGGCTCGACCGCAGCGGTCGCTAGCGCCACGATGGCGAGCTTGTCGCCCTTGGCCTGCCTGTTGGAGACGACGGAAACCTTGTTCGCCGGGACCGAATAGTCGGCGCTGATCGCCGGTACGCTGTCGCGCCCGAGGATGGCGGTAGCCGCCGCGCCGATCACCAGAAAGCAGGTCAGCGCGACAATCGTGATGGCACGGGTCAAGAACGTCTCCATTTCCGCCGAGCGCCTGACGCAATTTCCCGAAAAGTGAGGGTGAATTAAGGCTTAACGGGACCCGTCCCGAGATTTGGTAAACGGCAGGAAAGCGCCGAAAGCGGGCGAAAACGCCTCCGAATCAGGCGGCTGCGGCCAGATCGTAGGCTTCCTGGATGTCGGACACGATCTCATGCGCCTCGAACAGGGCCTCGGAGCGCACCGATTTCAGGCTGACGGTCCAGTTGCTGCGGCGGGTGCGGGGCATGGAGATGATCTCGAATTCGACGCCCCGGCAGAGCGGGTGTCGGGCCAGCGCGTTGGCCACCCGCCAGCGGATCTCCTCGATGGTGGCCGGCCGCTTCGCCCAGATCGCTTCGAGGTCCATGTCCATCCCCCTCTTCCAGCGCGGCCCGAAGTGGCGGCGGGCCGTCATCCCGGACTATTGTTGGGACCGACATGGTTAATGGCGCGTTAAGGCCGGCTTTTCGGGGGACATACGCCGCGCAATGGCAGGAACGGAGACGACAACCGCGGTGGCGGCAAAACCTTCAGTGCGCGCGGGCGTGCTGGCCGCCACCATCGTTTCGCTGGCGACGCTTTCGATTGCGACGTTCGAAATGTCGATGGGCGATCTTCCCTCGGCGCTGGTGCTCATGGGCATCGTGCCGCTGGCAGCGCTGTTGTTCTTCGCTTGCCTGTTGTGGTCGGCTTCGCAACTCCTGCGCATCCGTAAGGACGGCGCGAAATTTGCCCTGCCCTTTGCGATCTGCGTGGCGGCGCTGCTGGCGCTGCAATACGCGCCGCTGCAGCAGATCTATCTCAGCCAGAACTTCTGGCGGCACCGTGCCGACCGCGACAGGGTCGTGGCCCGGGTCGAGAACGGCGAGCTGTTGCCCAATGTCGACTACAACAAGAACCTGATTGCCCTTCCCCGCCGCGACGCGACGGTCTCCGCGGGCGGCGACATCGTCATCGAGGACGTCGACGAAGGCGTCTATGTGCTGTTCCTGACCTCACGCGGCTTCAGGCATCGCTTCAGCGGCTTCCTGCGCGTGCCGCCGAACGGCGATCCCAAGAAATTCTTCGAATTCACCGACAAGCCGCCGTCGCAGCTCGTGCGCTACGAGAAGGAGTGGTGGTTCGTGGCGAATTAGAGTTAGGCATTTGAGATCGTCATGCCCGGCCTCATGCCGGGCATCCACGTCTTTGGTGACATTCGAAAGACGTGGATGGCCGGGACACGCCCGGCCATGACGAAGAAGACAGGGAGTTAGCGAAGTACGATCCGTTCCGACGCCGCGCGGTATTCGCCCAGCGTGCGCGCGACCAGTTCATCCACCGTCAGCACCGCATCCACTCCCGAGACTGAATGCCCCCCGCTCCAGATGTCGCGCCAGCGCTTGGGGCGGCTTTCGCGCGCACCGATGTCGATGTCCTTGCCGATGTCAATCGCGCCGCGCGACGGCAAGCTGTCGGGATCGAGGCCGGCCGCCTCGATCGACGGACGGAGCATGTTGGTCTGCAGGCCGGTGAAAGCCGTCGTCAGCAAAATGTCGTCGGCGCTGCTTGCAACGAGCATCTCCTTGTATCGGACATCGGCCATGCTTTCGCGCGTAGCGATGAATTTGGTGCCCATATAGCCGAGATCGCAGCCGAGCGCCTCGGTGGCGCGCAGCGCATGGCCGTCACTGACGCCGCCGGCGAGCACGACGGGACCGTCGAAAAAGACGCGCACCGCGCGGACGAAGGCGAAAGGGTTGAGCCAACCGGTCTGGCCGCCCGCGCCCGCGGTAAGCAACACAAGGCCGTCGGCGCCGGCCGCCACCGCACGCTCGGCATGGCGGATGCTGGCGACGTCGGCAAAGACCAGTGCGCCGGCATCGTGCAGCGGCTGCAACACGGACGCGGGCGAGCCGACGGAAGTAATCACCATTTCGGGCTTGTGGCGCAGCAGGATTCTTACGTCCTGATCGAGCCGCGCATTGGAGCGGTGCACGATCAAATTCGGACAGACGGGCGCCGGCTGCCTGCCGCTGGCATCGGCGTGACGGCGCGAACGTTCGTCGAGTTCGACCAGCCACGCATCAAGCTGCTCGACCTCGCGGCAATTCACCGTCGGAAACGAGCCGATCACGCCGTTGCGACACGCGGCTGCTACCAGCTCCACGCCCGACACGAGGAACATCGGCGCTGCAATCAGCGGCAGCGCGAGGCGGTCGCGAAAGCGCGCGAGTGGATCGGTGGTTTGCAAAAGATCGTGCCCTTGCTAGCGTTGCCGGCAAACATTGGCACGGCGAGCGCCAAAGACAAAGGACACCGCCCTGACGGTGCACAAGGGAGAGCACCCATGAGCAATCCGCTCTACGCATTTCCGGCCGTCTGCGAGCAGACCTTGCGGGCGCTGGCGCGCTACCCCTCGCGCACGGCGTTCTCCTGGCCCGGAGGTTCGCTCACCTATCAGGGCGCGACCGACCTGATCGGGCGGATGCAGGGCGTGTTCGACAGCCTTGGCTTTGCGCCGGGCACGCGCGCCGCCTTTCTCACCGCCAACCGCGCCGACACCTGGTGCGCGGGCATCGCCGCCCAGCTCGCGCGGCTCGGGATCACCTGGCTGCATCCGCTGGGGTCGCTCGACGACCAGCTTTTTCAACTCGATGATTCCGAAGCGCAGATGCTGATCGTGGATGCGGCGGCGTTCGGCGACCGCGGCGGCGAACTGGCAGCCAGGGCCAGGGGCGTGAAGACGGTGTTCACGCTGGGCTCCGCGAGCTACGGCGCCGACCTCCTGCAGGCCGTGGAGGAAGCGGGCCATGCGACCGCGCGCAACCTCGCCGGTCCCGACGATATCGCGACCCTGAACTATACCGGCGGCACCACCGGCAAATCCAAGGGCGCGCTGCGCTACCATCGCGAATATGGCGGCTTCGCCGCAGCCATCCTCGCCGATTTCGAGATACCGGACCGGCCGAGCTATCTCACGGTGGCGCCGATCAGCCATGTCGCCGGCACCAAGGTGCTGCCGACGCTGATGCGCGGTGGCACGGTACACATGTTGAAAGGCTTCGATCCCGAAGCGGTCTTCGCCACCATCCAGCGCGAGCGCATCAATTTCACGCTGCTGGTGCCGACCATGATCTATGTGCTGCTCGATCATCCAAAGCTCGCCAAGACCGACCTCTCCTCGCTCGAATTGCTGCTCTATGGCGCGTCGGCGATGTCGCCGAGCCGGCTGGTCGAAGGCATCGAGCGGATCGGCCCGGTGTTCTCGCAGCTCTACGGCCAGACCGAATGCTATCCGGTCTCGGTGCTGCGCAAGGCCGACCACGATCCAAAGACGCCGGAACTTTTCCTGTCCTGCGGCTTCCCGATCGCGGCCTGCGACGCCAAGATTCTCGACGACGACGATCGCGAGGTGCCCATGGGCGAGGCCGGCGAAATCTGCGTACGTGCCCCGCATGTGATGGCCGAATACTGGAAGCGGCCGGACATCACCGCCGAGACGCTGAAGAGCGGCTGGCTGCACACTGGCGACGTCGCACGCCGCGACGAACGCGGCTACATGTTCATCCTCGACCGCAAGAAGGACATGATCGTCTCCGGCGGCTTCAATATCTTCCCGCGCGAGGTCGAGGATGTGCTGACGCAGCATGCCGATGTGGCGATGTGCGCGGTGGTCGGCGTGCCCGACGACAAATGGGGTGAGGCTGTCACCGCGGTCGTGGTGGCGCGCGACGGCGCGAAGCCGA
>JAHCKB010000292.1 GCA_026125985.1 Bradyrhizobium sp. | reverse complement strand
AGAAAAAGTCGTGGATGCCCGGGACAGGCCCGGGCATGACGAAGAATTGCAGGCGCTCAGAACAAACTGCCCTGATCGATGGGCTTCGCCGTGCCCCTGGGGGCGCTCGACTTGGTCTCGCGCGCCGCCGGCTTCGGCGGGGGCTGGCCTTGCGAAGCGGCTGCGGGCCGATCCGCGTCCGCGGTGGCGCCGACGCGGCCGTCGGCGAACTCGACAGTGAGACGCGCGCTGGGTCCGATGGCGGCAGCCGCATGGATGGGATGGCCGGCCGCATCCCGCACCAGCGCAAAGCCGCGCTCCAGCACGCTGCGATAGGAAAGGGCCGCGAGCAGCTTGCCGCTGCGCTCGACCCGCGCATCGAGCCGCTGCAGCACCGTGCCGAGCGCGCGGTGGGCGCGTTCGGCAAGGCGATGGGTGCGTTCGCGGTCGCGCGCGATCTGCTGGCGCTGCGCCTGTGCATTGGCTAGCCTGGAGGCCTTCAAGCGCAGCTCGAGCCCGGCAAAGCGCTCGCGGCGTCGATGCAGGAGCGACCGTGCCGAGTTGGTCAGGCGCTCGCCGCAGGTGGTCAGGCTCAGGCGCGCATGCGTCACCTGGCCGTGCAGCACGCGCAGCGTCAGCCGTGCGCTGGTGGCGGCGAAGCGGCGGAAATGCGCATGCGTGTTGGCGCGCAGGCCGCGGGGCAGGGCGCCGGCTGCGGAATCGAGCCGCTGGCGCGGGATGGCGAGCAGCTCATGGGCGGCGGGAAGGGCGCGTGCCGCGGCGCGCAGTTCGTTGCGACGGCCTTCCTGCGCGCGCTGCCAGCTCATCCGGCTGCGGCGGGCGAGACCGTCGACCTCGGTGAACAGCTCGCTGCGCACGGGCACCGCCATTTCGGCCGCCGCCGTCGGCGTCGGCGCGCGCTTGTCGGCGGCGAAATCGATCAGCGTGACGTCGGTCTCGTGCCCCACGGCGGAGATCAGCGGGATCATGCTGTCGGCGGCCGCGCGCACCACGATTTCCTCGTTGAACGACCAGAGGTCCTCCAGCGAGCCGCCGCCGCGGGCGACGATCAAAAGATCGGGGCGGGGAATTCGCCCGCCTTCGGGCAGCGCGTTGAAGCCGCGGATGGCGGCGGCGACCTGCTCCGCCGAGCCTTCGCCCTGCACCTTCACGGGCCACACCAGCACCCGGCGCGGAAAGCGGTCCTGCAGGCGATGCAGGATGTCGCGGATGACGGCGCCGGTCGGCGAGGTGACGACGCCGATGACCTCCGGCAGCCAGGGCAGCAACTGCTTGCGCCGCTCGTCGAACAGGCCCTCGGCGGCGAGCTTCTTCTTGCGCTCCTCCAGCAACGCCATCAGCGCGCCGACGCCCGCCGGTTCGAGCTGCTCGATGACGATCTGGTACTTCGAGGAGCCGGGATAGGTGGTGAGCTTGCCGGTGGCGATCACCTCCAGCCCTTCCTGCGGCTTGAAGCGCATGCGAGCGTGGGCAAACTTCCAGATCACAGCCTCGATCTTGGCGCTGTCGTCCTTCAGCGCGAAGTAGCAATGCCCGGAGGAATGCGGCCCGCGAAAGCCGGAGATCTCCCCGCGCACCCGGACATGGCCATAGGTGTCCTCCACCGTCCGCTTCAGGGAGGAGGACAGCTCCGAGACGGTGAATTCGTGCACGTTGGCAAGCGGTTCGGCGGGCATTGGCGATTCGGCTTTCGGGGATTGTCTGCAAGTTAGGGATTTGGGGCGGGGTCGCCAATCGGTCTTGCAAGACAGATAACTCTGTATTACAGAGTTATCTGTCTAATGTGATCGATTGAGGAGAGTGACGATGATCGCGAGGCTACTGTGCATGGGGTTGTTCCTCGTAAAATGGGCCTTGGCCGCCGTCGGCGTGGTCACGCTGGTGCTGGTGGCGATGCTCGCCATGCCGCTGCAGCGGCCGCCGGAGCTTCGCTCGATCTCCGAGACCGCGCGCGCCGTCGATCGCAGCACCATGCCGCCGCTGCAGCGCTTCTTCGCCCGCGACGGCACCGAACTGGCGTATCGCCACTATCCCGCGCGGGGGCCTGCCAGCGGCCGCATCGCGGTTCTCGTGCATGGCTCGTCCGGCTCCAGCGTCGCGGTGCATGCGCTGGCTGACGCGCTTGCCGCCCGCGGCGTGGCGACGTGGGCGCCCGATATCCGCGGTCACGGCGGCTCGGGCACCCGCGGCGATATCGGCTATTTCGGCCAGCTCGATCACGACCTCGCCGATCTCGTTGCGCAGATCCGCAAGACGTCGCCCGCCGAGCCGTTGACGCTGCTCGGCCATTCCGCCGGCGGCGGCTTCGCGCTGCGCGCGGCCGGCTCGCCGATCCAGAACCTGTTCGAGCGCACGGTGCTGCTTGCCCCCTATCTCGGCCACGATGCGCCGACCAACCGGCCGAACTCCGGCGGCTGGGCCAGCCCGGACATCCCGCGCATCGTCGCGCTGGCGACCATGCGCCGGGCCGGTATCGATTGCTGCGATGCGCTTCCCGTGCTGGCCTTTGCGGTGGCGCCGAATGCGGAGCGCTTCGTGACGCCGACCTACTCCTTCCGCCTGATGCGCAACTTCGCCACGCAGGACTACAGGAGCGACCTCGCAGCCGCGGCTCGGCCGATTACGTTGATTTCAGGCGCAGACGATGAGTTGATGCAGGCGGACAAGTACGAGGAAACGATGCGCATGGTGGCGCCGAAGGTCGATGTGAAGCTGATCGAGGGTGTCAACCACATGGCCATCGTCTCGGCGCCGCGGGCGCTTGCGGCGATCGCCGAGGACGTCGCCACGCGCGGAGCTGCGGGGAGCTGACGGAGAGGATCATGATCGACCGAAGCGAAGCCTCGGCAGCGCTTGCCGACATCGACGACATGGTTCGCCGTGTGCGGCAGTCGCGGATCTACGATCTCGCCAGCCAGATGATGGTGATGTGGGGGGCGCTGGTTTTCGTGGGCTATCTCGTCACGTATCTGGTGCCGCGCCATGCCACCATCGGGTGGGTTGCGGTCTATGCCATCGGCATCGCCGGATGGGCGTGGCTCAGCATCGCCAACCGGCCGCGCTCGGGCGTTCGCACCTTCGATCTGAAAATATTCCTCGCCTTTGCGATGTTTCTCGCCTTCGGCATCTTCTGCTGCTGGCTCGGCCATTTCGGCCCGCGCCAGATCAGCGCATTCTGGCCGATCTATTTCATGACGGTATACGCCATTGCCGGGCTCTGGCTGGGTTACGCTTTCGTCGCGATCGGCCTTGTCGTCATCGCGCTGACGCTGGCCGGCTTTTTGTGGCTCGGCAGCGCCTTCGATCTCTGGATGGCCTTTGTCAACGGCGGCGGGCTCGTTCTCGGCGGCTTGTGGATGCGGCGGAGCTAGCGTCATGGCCGAGATCGACGACATCATCCACCAGCCGCTGCGCTTGCGGATCATGGCGGCGTTGAATGCGCTTCCCGTTTCCGCTGGCCTGGAATTCGCGCGGCTGAAGAAGCTGACGGGCGCCACCGACGGCAATCTCGGCGCTCATATCGAGACGCTGGCCAGGGCGGGTTACGTATCGGTGGAAAAGGCCTTTGTCGGCAAGAAGCCACAGACCACGGTGACCGCCACCGCCGCGGGCCGCAGCGCCTTCGCTCGGCACGTCGCCACCTTGCAGCAGATCATCGCGACTTCGGGAAGCGACAAATAGCGGGTCCCCCTTGCGGAAGCGGGCGGACTCATGCGAACCGGGGACCGTTGAAAATCCCTTTCACCCGGCATTCCCCATGAAAATCCTTGTGATCGGTTCCGGCGGCCGCGAACACGCCTTGGCGTGGAAGATTGCGGCTTCTCCGCTTGTGACCAGGCTCTGGTGCCTGCCGGGCAATGCGGGCATCGCCAGGGATGCCGAATGCGTGCCACTCGACATGTCAGATCATCCTGCGGTGATCGATTTCTGTGGGAACAATGCCGTCGATTTCGTCGTTGTCGGTCCGGACGCGGCGATTGCGGCTGGCCTCGTCGATGATCTCAACGCCGCCGGCTTCAAGGCGTTCGGGCCAACCAAAGCAGCAGGCCGGCTGGAAAGCTCGAAGAACTTCACCAAGGCGCTCTGCCGCGCCAACAACATTCCGACGGCGGCGTATGAGCACTTCAGTAGTGCCGATGCCGCCCGCGCCTATATCCGCAAACAGGGCGCGCCGATCGTGGTAAAGGCCGATGGGCTTGCCGCCGGCAAGGGCGTCATCGTGGCGATGACGGAAGCCGAAGCGCTGGCCGCAGTCGACATGATGTTCGGCGGCAGCTTTGGCGCCTCGGGCGCTGAAGTCGTGATCGAGGAGTTCATGGAAGGTGAGGAAGCTTCGTTCTTCGCGCTGTGCGACGGCGAAGTGGCGCTGCCGCTTGCCACCGCGCAGGATCACAAGCGCGCCTTCGACGGCGACAAGGGTCCCAACACCGGCGGCATGGGAGCCTATTCGCCGGCGCCGGTCATGACGGAAGCGATGTGCGCGCGCGTGATGGAGGAGATGATCAAACCGACGCTACGTGCGCTCAAGGAGATGGGTTGCCCCTACAAGGGCGTGCTTTTCGCCGGCGTGATGATCACCAGGGACGGGCCGAAGCTCGTCGAATACAATGCCCGCTTCGGCGATCCCGAGTGCCAGGTGCTGATGCTGCGCATGATGAGCGACGTCGTGCCGGCCTTGATCGCAAGCGCCGACGGACAATTGAAGAATTTCAGCCTGCGCTGGTTCGATGATGCCGCGCTCACCGTCATCATGGCGACCAAGGGCTATCCCGGCGAATACGGCAAGGGCTCGCTGATCGAGGGACTGGATGACGCTGCGAAAGTGGAGGGCGTCGAGATATTCCACGCCGGCACCGCCATGAAAGACGGCCGCATCGTCGCCAATGGCGGACGTGTTCTCAACGTCTGCGCGCTCGGAAAGAACGTGACGGAGGCGCAAGCCCGCGCTTACGCTGCCATCGATCGCATCAGATGGCCGGAAGGTTTCTGCCGCCGCGACATCGGCTGGCAGGCCGTGAAACGGGAACAGGAAGCCGGCTGAGGCTACAACAGATCCCCGCCTGCGGCCGAGGCCGTGGTGCCGTGCTCGCGGAACGCCTTGATGACGTTCTTGCCGATCTTCCACTTGTGCACTTCATCCGGACCGTCGACCAGCCGCTGCGAGCGCACCTGAGTGTACCACTTTGCAAGCGGCGTATCCTGGGAGAAGCCGAGCGCGCCGTGCAGCTGGATCGCGGTGTCGATCACCTTGTGCACCATGTGGGCATGGAAGATTTTTGCGATCGAGTTCTCCTGCCGGATGTCCATGCCCTTCTCGGCCTTGTAGGCAATGTGCAGCAGCATCAGCCGGCCGATATAGAGCTCGCTCGCGCAGTCGGCGAGCATGAACTGCACGGCCTGGCGGTCGGCGAGCAGCTGACCGAAGGTCGAGCGCTTGGTGACGTGCGCGACCGCCATGTCGAGCGCGCGCTGCGCCTTGGCGACGTTGTGCATGCCGTGCCGCAGGCGGCCATAGGCGAGGCGGTGCTGGCCCATGGCAAAGCCGTTGCCTTCGCCGCCGACCAGATTGTCGGCCGGCACCTTGAGATCCCTGATCTCGATCTCGGAGTGGCCGCCATGCAGGACGTCGTCATGCGGGCCCTCGATCGCCATGTTGGCGACGTTGCGCTTGATCCTGTAGCCGGGGTTCGGCAGTTCGACCAGGAAGGTCGAATACTGCTTGTGACGCGGCGCATTCGGATCGGTCTTG
>JAHCKB010000291.1 GCA_026125985.1 Bradyrhizobium sp. | reverse complement strand
GGCGACGGATTTACGGCCTTCACCGAAGGGACCGATCAGTTGACCGGCGTCTACGACGTCGACGCACTATATAACTACTTCCGAAGCAACAGCCCGGTCAGCCCCGGCAGCGGCGGCCGCATCGGCAGAATCAATTGATTTGCCAAGCCCTTTTGGCCTACCTACCCTTCCTAAGCTATCCATTGCGCCCTAGACTGGCGTAGCATCCAGGGCCCTTCATGACGCTCTACCTCACCCACCAGGCCTGCCTCGATCATCTGACACCGCCCGGACATCCCGAGCGGCCCGACCGGCTGCGCGCCGTCGAGGCGGTGCTGGCGCAGGACCAGTTCAGCGCGCTGGTGCGCGATATGGCGCCGGAAGGCGATCTCGATCAGGTGATGCTGTGCCATGGCGAGCATTACGTCACGGAGCTGCGCCACATCGCCCCTACCTCGGGCATGATTTATATCGACGGCGACACCTCGATGTCATCAGGCACCTGGGAAGCCATCATGCGCGGCGTCGGCGGCGCCGTCTCGGCAACCGACTCCGTCATGTCGGGCAACCATCCCAACGCCTTTGTCGCTGTACGCCCGCCCGGCCATCACGCCGAGAAATCGACGCCCATGGGCTTCTGCTTCTTCGATAACGCCGCGATCGCCGCGCGCTACGCCCAGCGCAAATACGGCATCGCCCGTGCTGCGGTGGTCGATTTCGACGTGCATCACGGCAACGGCACGCAGGACATCTTCTGGGCGGACCCGACCGTGATGTACTGTTCCACGCACCAGATGCCGCTGTTCCCGGGCACCGGCGCCAGCGGCGAGCGCGGCGAGCACGACACCATCGTCAACGCCCCGCTCGCCCCCGAAGACGGCAGCGCCAAGTTCCGCTCCGCCTTCGAGAACCTGATCCTGCCGCAATTGACCAAGTTCAGCCCGGAACTGATCATCATCTCCGCCGGCTTCGATGCGCATTACCGCGATCCGCTGGCTTCGTTGAACGTCAAGGCCGAGGATTTCGGCTGGGTGACGAAGAAACTGATGGACCTCGCCGACAGCACCGCCGGCGGCCGCGTCGTCTCGGTGCTGGAAGGCGGCTACGACCTGCAGGGCCTGCAGGAATCCGTCGCCGCCCATGTCACGGCATTGATGGGCCGCTAGTTCACCGCCACAATAAGGCAACACGTCTCTTGATTCAGCGCCTGGCGAAGCCAGCGCTTTTGGGAACCCGCAAATGGCCGAAAACAACCAGGTCGATGTGAAGAAGCTCTCCTTCGAGCGCGCGATCGAGGAACTGGAATCCATCGTCAAGCGGCTGGAGGAAGGCAAGGTGCCGCTGGAGGAGTCGGTCGCGATCTATGAGCGCGGCGAGGCGCTCAAGCGCCGCTGCGAGGAACTGCTGCGTCAGGCCGAGGCCCGCGTCGACAAGATCACCACCGATGCCTCGGGTCAGCCGACCGGGACGGCGCCGCTCGACGTGGAGTGAGGCGCCCGTGGCTCCGCGCATCCGCGCGCCCACCGAATCCGCTCCTGCCCAGGGTGCGACGGAATTAGCTCTTTTCGCCCGGTGCGGCCTGCTATAGTCCCGCCGCCATTGGGGAACAGACGTTAGTGCGAGTCCAGCGCCGCCATATCATCTATATTCAGGGATACGATCCCCGCGGGCTCGCGCAATACTACCGCATGTTCCGGACCGAGCTGCGCAAGTTCGCCCGGCTCTACGGCCTCTCCGCCACCACTTCCCGGCCACAAGCCGCCGAGAGTGGCGAGATGGCCTCCTGGACCATCGAGACCAAGGCGGCCGACTGGCAGACCCGCACCGATTACGACTTTCTCCGCTTCGAGGATTTCATCCAGCGCGACCTGGCGCAGCCGATCTGGCGAACTGTATTCCAGGCGGTGTGGATCTACTGGCGCCTGATCTTCCGCGGCACGGCGTTCCGTTTCTTTGCGGCGAACTGGCGCTTTGCGACGTTCATCACCTATCCGCATTTGCTGCTGCTGGCCGAGGCGATCTGCATTGCGGCGATCGCCTTTGCCGTGGAGACGGGACTCGACGCGCTCGGGGTGCCCGATCCATTCAGCATCGCGGCCGCCGCCGCGTTCTTTGTCGCGCTGCTTGGGACGGTACTGAAATACACGGAAAAGCGAACCTACCTGCTCTATCTGCTGTCGGACACGATCTGGACCTGGGAGTTCTCGCACCGCCAGCGCCCCGAGTGGGATGAGCGCATCGACCGTTTCGCCCAGCACCTGGTCAAGGTCGCAGGCGCCAGCACCGCGGATGAGATCGTGCTGGTCGGCCACAGCTCCGGCTCGTTCCTCGGCGTGGAAATACTGGCGCGTGCCCTGAGGCTGGATCCCGCACTCGGCCGGCACGGACCGCGGGTGGTGCTGCTCACCATCGGCGGTAATTTCCCGATCGTAGGTTTCCATGCGGCCTCAAGAGATTTCCGCGACCACCTTCGCCAGCTCGCAGTGGAGCCCTCGATCGACTGGATCGACTGCCAGGCCCGCAAGGACGTGATGAATTTCTTCCAGTTCGATCCGCTGGCCGCGCACGGCATCGACGTCGGCGCGGAGCGGCGCAACCCCACCATCGTGCCGGTACGCTTCCGCGAGATCATCCTGCCCGAGCACTACAAATCCTTCCGCTGGCAGTTCTTCCGCGTCCATTTCCAGTTCGTGATGGCGAACGAGGTGCCCCACGCCTACGATTTCTTCATGATCGTCTGCGGCCCGGTGCCGCTGGCCGAACGTATGGCGGTTCCGCAAGCAGCGTTAACGGTCGCCACCGGCGACGCCACTGCCCGCGAATGGGCCTGGAAACAGCTCGAAAATGCCCGATCCGACCCAAAAGATGTCGGGGAACTCGGCACTATGGAGCCAGGGGCGCGCCGCAGGGGTTAACTTTCCGGAAGTCGATTCGACCCCGCCCGAGGGCACTTCCCGTCGGACGTCTTGGCTTTGACCGATGCTTTGGTGTAAAGCTTGCGGCTCTATGGGCTCATGGGACTGGTGTGCCACCACGGAAATGTGGTGCAAGGACTTCAAAAAGCTCGCGAAAATTGACCGGGACGGGTGAAGACGCCTTTAAGTGATGTAAATCACATTGAACGATCTGGGCTGCCGGTAGGCTAACCAATCAGGCTCCTCGCTGCGCGGCTTGATGCGCAAACCCAATTCTCGTCGGACCCGTGTTCCGACATGCAAAACTGGAATATCGCTGTGACCGCATTTAGTAAGACGCCGCTTCTCGACACCATCAAAACCCCCGAAGACCTGCGCAAGCTCAAGATCGAGCAGGTGCGGCAGGTCGCCGACGAGCTTCGCCAGGAAACGATCGACGCGGTCTCCGTGACCGGCGGTCACTTCGGTGCGGGCCTCGGCGTGGTCGAGCTGACCACCGCGATCCACTATATCTTCGACACGCCCCGCGATCGTCTGATCTGGGACGTCGGCCACCAGGCCTATCCGCACAAGATCCTGACCGGTCGGCGCGACCGCATCCGCACGCTGCGCACCGGCGGCGGCCTTTCCGGATTCACCAAGCGCAGCGAGAGCGACTACGATCCGTTCGGCGCGGCGCATTCTTCCACCTCGATCTCCGCCGGTCTCGGCATGGCGGTCGCCCGCGATCTCTCCGGCGGCAAGAACAACGTGATCGCCGTGATCGGCGACGGCGCCATGAGCGCCGGCATGGCCTACGAGGCCATGAACAATGCGGGCGCGATGAATTCGCGCCTGATTGTCATCCTCAACGACAACGACATGTCGATCGCCCCGCCGGTGGGCGCGATGAGCGCGTATCTGTCGCGGCTCTATTCCGGCAAGACCTACCGCACGCTGCGCGAAGCCGCCAAGCAGATCAACAAGCATCTGCCGAAGGTGCTCGCCAACCGCGCCAACCGCGTGGAGGAGTATTCCCGCGGCTTCATGATGGACGGCGGCACGCTGTTCGAGGAGCTCGGCTTCTACTATGTCGGTCCGATCGACGGTCACAATCTCGACCATCTGCTGCCCGTGCTGAAGAACGTGCGTGACATGGAGACCGGCCCGATCCTCGTCCACGTCGTCACGCAAAAGGGCAAGGGCTACGGCCCGGCCGAGGCTTCCGCCGACAAGTATCATGCGGTTGTCAAGTTCGATGTCGCCACCGGCACCCAGGCCAAGTCCAAGCCGAATGCACCGGCCTATCAGAACGTGTTCGGCCAGAGCCTCGTCAAGGAAGCCGAAAAGGACGAGAAGGTCGTCGCCATCACTGCGGCGATGCCGTCCGGCACTGGCGTCGATATCTTCAACAAGGCCTTCCCCGACCGCACCTTCGACGTCGGCATCGCCGAGCAGCATGCGGTGACTTTCGCCGCCGGCCTTGCCAGCGAAGGCTACAAGCCGTTCTGCGCGATCTACTCCACGTTCCTGCAACGCGGTTACGACCAGATCGTGCATGACGTCGCGATCCAGAGTCTGCCCGTGCGCTTCGCCATCGACCGCGCCGGCCTCGTCGGGGCCGACGGCGCGACCCATGCCGGTTCGTTCGACAACGCCTATCTCGGCTGTCTGCCGAACATGGTGATCATGGCGGCCTCCGACGAAGCCGAGCTGGTGCACATGGTGGCGACGCAGGTTGCCATCAACGACCGTCCGAGCTCGGTGCGCTATCCGCGCGGCGAAGGCCGCGGCGTCGAGATGCCCGAGGTCGGCATTCCCCTCGAAGTCGGCAAGGGTCGCATCGTCCGCACCGGCAAACAGGTCGCGCTGCTGTCGTTCGGTACACGCCTGGCCGAATGCGAGAAGGCGGCCGACGAGCTCGCGGCCCATGGCCTGTCCGCCACCATTGCGGACGCCCGCTTCATGAAGCCACTCGACGAAGAGATGGTCATGAAGCTGGCGCAGGACCACGAGATCCTCGTCACCATCGAGGAAGGCTCGATCGGCGGCTTCGGCTCGCATGTCATGCAGTACCTGTCCGACCACGGCATGCTCGATGGCGGCTTGCGGATGCGATCGATGGTGCTGCCTGACGTGTTCCTCGACCACGACTCGCCGAACGCGATGTATGCGCGCGCCGGCCTCGACGCCAAAGCCATCGTCGCCAAGGTGTTCGAGACGCTGGGCAAGGATTTCAAGGCCGAGAGCGTCAAGCTCGCCTGAGGCGTACCCGCGCCGTGAAAATCTATCTGGCAGGACCCGATGTGTTCCTGCCGGATGCCGTCGGCATCGGACAGCGCAAGTGTGACATTTGCCGCCATCACGGCGTGACCGGGCTCTACCCGCTGGACAACGCGGTAGACCTCGCCGCCCCCGGCGCTTCGATGCAGATCTTCAGAGGCAATGAAGCGATGATGAATGCGTCGGATGCAATCATCGCCAATCTGACGCCGTTCCGCGGCCCCGGCGCCGATCCCGGCACCGTCTACGAGCTCGGCTATATGGCCGGCCAAGGCAAGCTCTGCCTCTCCTACTGCAATGATCCAGCCTCCTACGCCGAACGCGTGGCACGCTCCACGAAAGTGACACGTGGCGCGGATAACCGGCTGGTCGATGCCGACGGGCTGACGGTGGAGGATTTCGGCCTGCCCGACAATCTGATGATGATCCATGCACTCGATCTGCACGGCTCGCCGCTTGTAATGCCGCATGCGAAGCCTGTAGACATCTGGCGCGATCTCTCCGCGTTCGAGACCTGTGTCCGCCTCGCGGCGGAAAAGCTGGGCTGACAGTGGCAAAGCAAGACAACGGCGAAACCGCGCGCAAGCGCGCCGACGTGGTGCTGGTCGAGCGCGGCCTGTTCGAGAGCCGGGCGCGAGCGCGGGCCGCGA
>JAHCKB010000290.1 GCA_026125985.1 Bradyrhizobium sp. | reverse complement strand
CGGGTGCGTCCAGATCATCTGCTCGTGCTCGGCATCGACCTTGCGCACATACTCGTCATGCGCTTGCGGCTTGACGTCGATCGCGGCGACGCCGTGCTCGATCATCTCCACCAGACAGGAGGTGATGTAGCGGCTCTGGCATTCTGACTGGAAGATAACGCTGCCGCCATGCGCGGGGCCGGTGTTCGGTCCGAGCATGACAAACAGGTTGGGGAAGTCAGGCACGGTGACGCCGAGATAGGCGGTCGGGTTGTCATTAGCCCAGACCTGCTTGAGGTTCTTGCCCGCGCGCCCGGTGATGTTGAGCCGCGCGGCCATCTCGGTGACCTTGAAGCCGGTAGAGATGACGATGATGTCGTGAGCGCGCAGCTTGCCGTTGGCGGTGACGATGCCTTCCGGCGCAAATCGGTCGATCGGTTCGGTCACCAGCTCGACATTCGGCTTCGTCAGCGTCCTGAACCAGTTGTTGTCGAGCAGGATGCGCTTGCCGTAAGGCGGATAGGTCGGCACGCATTTCTCGATCAGATCGGGCCGGTCCTTCAGCTCGGAGAGGATGAATTCCGTCAGCTCCTCGCGGTGTCGGTCGTTGCCCTTGTTGACGGCGCGTTCCGGATGCGGCCATGCCGGATCCTTGCGCAGGAACGGCAGCAGGCCGTCGCCATAGCGCCAGAACATGTTGAAGCGATACCACTGCACGTAAAACGGCAGATGCGCGAGCAGCCATTGCGCACCTTCGGTGATCGGGTCGGCATATCCCTTGACCGGCCGCGCCCATTGCGCCGTACGCTGATAGACCGTGACGGAGGCGACGCGGTCGGCGATCGACGGCACGAGTTGCATCGCGGTGGCGCCCGTGCCGATGACGGCGACGTGCTTGCCGTCGAGGCTGATGTCGTCGGTCCACAGCGCCGAATGGATCTTGAGGCCCTTGTAGGTGTCGTCGTCCTTGAAGCTGGCAGGGGCGGGATCGTTGAGCTGGCCGATGGCGCTGACCAGAATTGTCGATTCGAACGTCTCCTCGCCGTCTTTGGTGCGAAGCGTCGAGATCCAGCGTTTCCTTGCTTCATCCCAGCGCGACGATGTCAGCCTGGTGTTGAGTCGGACATTCCGGCGGAGGTCGTGCTCGCGGACGACTTTCAGGAGGTAGTCCTGCAATTCCTGGCGCTGCGCGAAGTAACGTGTCCAGGGATTGCGTTCGCCGAAGGAGAACGAATAGGAGTGGTTCGGCGTATCGACGCCGCAGCCGGGATAGCGGTTGACGTACCAGGTGCCGCCGATCTCGTCGTTCTTCTCGACAATGGTGTAGGGGATGCCGAGCCGGCCCAGCGCCACGCCGAGCGCGATGGCGCAGACGCCGGCGCCGACGATCAGGACGTGCTGTTCGGCGAGCTTGGCCTCGGAGGGCTTCTCGCGCCAGCGCATCTCGCGCGGAATGAATCCCATTTCCTCGCGCATCAGCGGCGCATATTCCGGCGCGACATTCTCGCCGAGCGTGGCGCGCATCATCTTCAGCATCAGCTCGTTGCCGGGATCTGATATCGAAGGCTTCGGCTCGCCGTTCTCGAACAGCTTGAGCACGGCGGCGCGGATTTCGTCCTGGATTTCCTTGGGCACGCCTGCGTCGGGATCGGGGATCAGCCGCACGTCGCGCTTGGGCGTATATGGCGGCTCCAGCCAGCGCATGTCGCCGGTCATGTGCACCAGCACCATCAGGAGAACGCGGATGTCGCCTTCGGCAATCGCCGAGGCGAGGTCGAGCTTCTTGCGCGGGAGTTCGACGTTCATGCTGATATCCTCAACTGGCCGGCGGTTGCGGCAATCCGCCATAGGCGCCCCAGGTCGAGCCTGCAAGAAAGCCGGCATCGACGGGCAGATTGATTCCGGTAACAGCGCTGCTGGCAGGCGACAGCAGCCAGGCGATGGCCTGCGCCACCTCGGAAGGCTCGACCATGCGTCCCATGGCGGCATGGCGCTCCAGCAGCGCCTTGTCCATTGCGCCGGATGCGATGCCGGCTTCCAGCGCCACGGTCCGGGTGAAGCCGGGCGACACGGCATTGACACGCACGCCGACACGGCCCCATTCGGCGGCAAGCGTCTGCGTCACCTGGATCACGCCGGCCTTGGCGGCGGTATAGGCATGGATCGGCCCGGAGGTCATGCCGGCCACGGAGGCGACATTCACGATGGCGCCGTGGCGGCGCTGCGCCATCCTGACGCCGACGCTGCGCGCCACCATGAAGGTGCCGCGCAGATCAATGTTGACCTCGCGGTCCCACTGTTCCATCCGCACCTTTTCCAGTCGGTGCATCTTGCCGAAGATACCGGCGGCGTTGACGAGGCCTGATATCGGCCCGTGCGCCTTCTCGATGTCGGCAATTCCGCTCACGACGACACTTTCGCTTGCGACGTCGAATGGCGCGGACCACAGGATCGCGCCGCCTGCGATCGGCTCGGGCGCGATGTCGACGATCACGACGTTGTTGCCCTGTTCGGCCAGCAGCGTCGCAGTCGCGGCCCCGATGCCGCGGCTGCCGCCGGTCACAAGGACAATGCCTTCGCTCATTTCCGTCTTCCCTCCGGTTTCACCAATCCGCGCGTGATCAGTTTCTCGTAAGCTGTCTTGACGTGGACAGGCACGTCGATGACGCCACCGTCCGCGGCATAGGAATAACGCAGGCTGAGATAGCCGCGCGCTCCCATCAGCATGTGCACGATGGCCTCGAACTCCTCGTCGCTGTAGTCGACGATGCTGCCCGACTCGCGGGCGCGCTGCAGGATGCGGACATAGGCGGTCGCGACGTTGTCGAGATGCTTCTGATAGCCGCGTGGCGCGAAGAATTCGGCTTCGTTGAGGATGCGAAGGAACTCGGGCACCTCGCGGATAAAATCGAAGAAGGCGGCAAAGCGCTCGATCTCCTGCCGCGCCGCATGTCCCGTGCCGGTGCGGTCACGGATGAAGCGCACCATGTCCATGCCGATCTTGGGCAGGAGCTGGTCGAGCAGTTCCTGGCGATTGACGAAGTGGTTGTAGAAAGTCCCCTGGGCGACGCCGGCCTGTTCGGTGATGCGCGCGACAGAAGCTTCCGCATAGCCATATTTGCCGACCACTTTGGTGGCGGCTTCAAAGATCTTTTGCTTGGTCCAGGCGTTGCGCTCGACCCGGTTGAGCTTTGTCACCTTGGCGGATGCGCTCGTTGTCATGCAGATGTTCCCAGTTCGGCGCGCAGCAGGCGCTTCAGCACCTTGCCGGAAGGATTGCGCGGCAGGCTGTCGCGGATGATGAGCTCTTTCGGGACCTTGAAGCCGGCGAGGCGAGCGCGGCAGTGATCGGTGAGTTCGGCCATGGCGAGCGTTGTGCCCTCGGCGAGCACGACGATGGCGACCGGCTTCTCGCCCCAGCGTTCGTCGGGCATGCCGATGACGGCAGCCTCTCGCACCTGCGGCAGTTCGTAGATCACGCGCTCGACCTCGGAGGACGCGATGTTCTCGCCACCGGAGATGATCATGTCCTTCTTGCGGTCGGTCAGATACAGGAAACCGTCTGCGTCGAGATAGCCGACGTCGCCGGTGCGGAACCAGTCGTCGAAAAAGGCGGACGCGGTTTTTTGCGGGTCGTTCCAGTAGCCCTTGGTGACCTTCGGTCCGCGCAGGCAGATTTCGCCGTTCTCGCCGGGAGCAAGGCGATTGCCGGCATCGTCGCGGATTTCGATTTCGACATGGGCGATGGCGCGACCGGTCGAGCCGATCTTCTCGATCTCGCGGCCCGGCTCCATGAAGGTGTCACCGCCGACGCTTTCCGTCAGGCCGTAAGCGTCGATATAACGCGCGTTCCTGAAGAACTGCGAGAAGGCGCGGATACGCAGTTCCGGCGTCTTTTCGCCGCCGCCGATTGCCCATTGCAGGCTGGAGACGTCGTAGCGGTCGCGGGCAGGGCAGGTGAGGATCGCTGTCGTCATGACCGGCGCAAACCAGGCGGCATTGAGCCTGTCTTTCTCGATTGACTCCAGCGCCTGCTCCGGCTCGAAATTGCGCTGCACCGACAGCATGCCGCCGTGCCAGAGCACGGAGATGCCGGGAAGATCGAGCGCGCCGACATGGTAGAGCGGGCCGACGACCAGAAGCCGCGTGTCCGCATTGAGGCCGAGCACGATGGTCTGGTCGGCGGACTTCCAGTAGAGATTTTCGTAAGTCAGCATCACGCCCTTGGGGCGGTCAGTCGTGCCTGAAGTGTACATCAGCCGCATCAGGTCGCCGGGCTGCACGGGCTGCATCTCGGCAGGCGCCGCATCGGACGCAAGACTGGTGATGCTCGATTGCGCGGCTTCGTCGAGCAGCACGACCGGCACGGCGCCTGCAGCGATCGAGGCAAGCTCGTCATCCGCAATCAGGAGCCGTGCGCCCGAATTGCCGACGATGTAGCCGACTTCATCCGCCGACAGCCGATAGTTGATCGGCAGCAGCACCGCGCCGATGTGGCTCACCGCAAACACGAGTTCCAGAAATGCTGCGCTGTTCTTCATCAGCACTGCGACGACGTCGCCGCGGCCGATCCCGCGCGCCGTGAGCCAGCCGCCGACCTTGCAGATGCGCGCGTCGAAGGTTCCGTAGGAGATTTCTTCGCCGCGGTATTTCAGCGCATAGCGGCCAGGTGTCCGTCGTGCATGAAACGCGATGAAGCTCGACAGGTTGATCATTTTCCGCTTCGTGCGCCGGTTTTCCGGCTTCGTTTCCTTCCCCGATGAATTCTGACTCGTAATTCATCTTTGGCTTGACGTCACCCCCTCGGCTCTGAAATCCTTCTGCGGCACGGAGACGGTACGATCTCCGGCAAGGGATTTTGGGAAACGAAACCCGACCAGGGAGAGGACAATGACGAGAACCCGCAAACCGGGCCTCAGCCGCCGCTCGACACTCGCAATGATGGGCGCTGGAGTTGCCAGCCTCGCCACGCCGTGGGTGGCCCGCGCCGAAGCCAAGACGATCAAGATCGGCATGCAGACCATTCTGTCCGGGCGTGTCGCGCAGCTCGGCACTTCCTCGCGCAACGCCGTGATGACGGAAGTAGACAAGATCAACGCCGTCGGCGGTCTGGCCGGCCGCAAGATCGAGATGGTGATCCGCGATTCCAAGGGGCAGCCGCAGGAAGCTGCCCGCGTCGCGCGCGAACTCATCAACACCGACGGCTGCGAGATCCTGATCGACGCAGAAGCTTCCTCCGGCGCCTTCGCCGTGCACGAAGTCGCCCGCGACCTCGGCGTGCTCTGCATCCACACCAATTCGGAAACCTCGTCGCTTACTGCTGACCCGAAGCAGCACATTCCGAACGCGTTCCGCACTGCGCGGCAGGGTGTGCACGACTCCATCGCCGGCGGCAGCTATGCAGCGGCGATTGCCAAGGCCAAGGGGCTGAAGAAGTGGGCGACCTGCTCGCCGGATTATGCTTATGGCCGTGATACGACGGCGGAGTACACGACCTATCTGAAACGATTTGCGCCGGATATCGAGATCATCAGCGAGTCCTGGCCCAAGCTGTTCCAGCCCGACTACACCGAAGTCGTGACCAAGATTCTGCAGGCCAAGCCGCAGGCGCTCTACAGCTGCCTGTGGGGCGGCGATCTCACCTCTTATATCGACCAGGCCAACATCTATGCGATGTTCAACCAGATGGAGGTGTTTGCGGTCAACATGGCCGACTACACCGCGCTGACGGTGGTGAAGAACCTGCCGAAGGGTATCCACTCCGGCAACCGCTACATCAAGACCTATCCGGCGACGCCGGAGAACGCGGCCTGGGGCGATGCCTACAAGGC
>JAHCKB010000029.1 GCA_026125985.1 Bradyrhizobium sp. | reverse complement strand
GCCTTCGCGCACTGCCGCCGGCGGCCGCGCTGCCCGAGAGCGATTTCACCGCAAGGATGCTGCTGGAAAACCTTCCTGCGGACCAGGACATCTTCTATCGCGTGAGATTTCGTGACCACTCGCATCCGACGATTCTCGGCGAACCCGTCACCGGCCGCTTCCGTACGGCGCCCGCCAGCCGACGCGACGTCAGCTTCGTCTGGAGCGGCGACGTCGCGGGCCAGGGCTGGGGCATCAACCCCGACGATGGCGGCATGGTGACCTTCGCCACCATGCGCAGGCACAGACCGGACTTCTTTCTGCATTCCGGCGACACGGCCTATGCCGATGGCCCGATCCGGCCCGAGGTCGCGCTCGCCGACGGCAGGATATGGAAGAACGTCACGACGCCGGAAAAGGCAAAGGTTGCCGAGACGCTCGAGGAGTTCCGGGCTGCACATAAATACAATTTCCTCGACGACAATCTGCGTGCCTTCAACGCGGAAGTTCCAATTTTCGTGCAATGGGACGACCACGAAGTCGTCAACAACTGGTCGGCCTCGAAGGAGCTTCCCGCGGCCTACAAGGTGCGAGACATCGATCTGCTCGCGGCCCGGGCGGCCCACGCATTTCATGAAATGTATCCGATCCGGAAAAGCCTCGTGGAGCCCGGCCGGATCTATCGCACTCTCCATTACGGCCCGCATCTCGACGTGTTCATGCTGGACGAGCGCAGCTATCGCGGTCCGAACGGACCAAACCAGCAGACCGAGTATGGGCCGGACGCCTGGTTCCTCGGCCGCGACCAGCTCTACTGGCTGAAGCAGGCGCTAATGAATTCGCGCGCGACCTGGAAAGTGATCGCCTCCGATATGCCGCTGTCGCTCATCGTCTATGACGATGCGTTCAACAGAAAAGGCTCGGAAGCCGTGGCTCAAGGCGACGGCCCGCCGCGGGGCCGCGAACTCGAGATCGCCGACCTGCTGCGCTTCATGAAGACGGCCGGTATCGTCAACACGGTGTGGCTGACGGCTGACGTGCACTACACGGCCGCGCATCACTACAATCCCGACAAGGCCCAGTTCCAGGATTTCGAGCCCTTCTGGGAGTTCGTTTCCGGCCCGCTGCATGCAGGCACGTTCGGGCCGAACGAGCTCGACAACACTTTCGGCCCGGAAGTGAAATTCATGAAGGCTCCGCCTCCGGGCCAGGTGAATTTGCCGCCGTCCGCCGGCATGCAGTTCTTCGGCCATGTCAGGATCGAGGGCGCGACCGGGCAGATGACGGTTACGCTGCGTGACCGCGCCGATACCGCGCTGTGGTCGATCACACTCGACCCGAAGGCGGTTCGGGATCGCCTCTGAAACCAAATTACTTCGGCGCGCATCGCGGCCGCCGGCGCAGCGCTGCCTTCAGCTCGTCGCTTGTGCACGGCTTTGTCAGCATCGGCGTGCCCCTGAGCGGCGGCGGAAGCCGCATGTCCCTGCCATAGCCGGTGATGAAGACGAACGGGATTTTCAGTGCCTGCAGCTTGTCAGCCACCGCAAAGCTGTTTCCACCCGCCAGTCCTACGTCGAGCAACGCGAAGTCCGGCGGGTGATCGGCGATCAATGCCAATGCGCGCGACGCGCTGCCGGCGGTGCGTACCCTTTTCACACCGAAACCGGCAATCGTATCCTCGAAGTCGAGCGCGATGATCGCGTCGTCCTCGACGATCAGGACATCGTTGGGCAATCCCTGGGGATCGTCGGGTTCCATGATACCGAGGCACGGTTGATCGATTGCCCCCGGCTTATGCCCGGAGGGGGCCTCGTGGCGGCGCCTCCATCCAGAGCGCGCCGCCGGTTCCCGCGATGAAACCATCACATCGCCTGGGCGTTGTCTGTGCACTAGTGGACATAACGCGGGAAGTCCGATCGTCTATCGTCGCTCGATCGGGACATGGGGAAGCGCATGCCGGCACAGGGTGCAGTCGCGGGCGATCGCCCGTTCAACAATCTTCTGCGGCGGCTGAATTCGGCCGACTATGCGCTGCTTGCGCCGGACCTGGATCTCGCCGAGGCAGGGCCGGGCGACTTGATCTACAACCCCGGCGACAATGTGCAGACGGTCTATTTTCCATGCGGACCTACGCTCGTGTCGTATCTGGTCCCGAACGAGGACGGCCGCGATGTGGAGACGATCCTGATCGGCCGCGAAGGCGCGGTCGGCGGCATCGTCAGCCACGGTTTTCTGCCCGCCTATACCCGGATCGTCATCAAGTTCGGTGGGCCCGTAGTGAGGCTGGCGGTCGCCAGGCTCGATGCAGCAAAGGCAAACTCGGCGAGCCTGCACAACATCTTCGTCCGCTATGCCGACTGCATGCTTGCGCAGATTTTCCAGTCCACGGCCTGCAACGCCATCCACTCGATCGAGCAGCGCACGGCAAAGTGGATCGTAGCGGCGATGGAGCGCACCGACGGCAACGACACCGTGCCGCTGACCCATGAGCAGCTCGCTACCCTGTTGGGGGTCGGCCGTTCCTACGCCAGCCGGGTGATCCAGGCCTTCAAGGCACAGGGCGTGCTGGAGACGCGCCGGGGCGCCATCGTGGTGCGTGACGCCGAAACCTTGAAAACGCGGTCCTGCCTCTGCAACGAGGCGGTGAAGGACCATTTCGAAGAGGTGCTGCGAGGGGTCTATCCGGACCCGGAAAAGGACAATTGAGCGGGTTGTGGCGGCGAAATGAGCTAACCAAACAGCCGAAAGACCGTTGTTTTTTGCCGTTTTCTGAATATATTGCGCCGCAACGCACGAGGTTTGCCCGGTCCGCTTGGCCGGGCTTCCTTTTTGGGCCTAAGCCCTTTGAATTTCATAGGTTTTGAGCGTCATCCGTAACCGGCGTCCCGGACTTTCCGGCGCGATCGCGCCATCACCTTGCACGAGCTGACAAAGAAGCGAGCCATGAACCTCCGCAACGTTGCCATTATCGCCCACGTCGACCACGGCAAGACCACCCTGGTTGATCGCCTGCTGCAGCAGTCCGGCACCTTCCGCGAAAACCAGAAAGTGGCGGAGCGCGCCATGGACTCCAACGATCTGGAACGCGAGCGCGGCATCACCATTCTGGCCAAGGCCGCCTCGGTGCAGTGGAAGGATACCCGCATCAACATCGTCGACACCCCCGGCCACGCCGATTTCGGCGGCGAGGTCGAGCGCATCCTCAACATGGTCGACGGCGCGCTGGTGCTGGTGGACGCCGCCGAAGGTCCGCTGCCGCAGACCAAGTTCGTGGTGTCGAAGGCGCTCAAGGTCGGGCTTAAGCCGATCGTCGTCATCAACAAGGTGGACCGCCCCGACGCACGGCCGACCGAAGTCATCAACGAAGTGTTCGACCTCTTTGCCGCACTCGATGCCAGCGAGGAGCAGCTCGACTTCCCGATTCTCTACGGATCGGCCAAGCAGGGCTGGATGGCGGAGAGCCCGGAAGGTCCGAAGGACCAGGGCATGCAGCCGCTGTTCGACCTGATCGAGCGCCACGTCTCCCCGCCCAAGGTCGAGCAGGGGCCGTTCCGCATGATCGGCACCATCCTCGAAGCCAACCCCTATCTCGGCCGCATCATCACCGGCCGCATCACCTCCGGCTCGATCAAGCCGAACCAGCAGGTCAAGGTGCTGAACGCCGAAGGCAAATTGATCGAGCAGGGACGACTGACCAAGATCCTCGCTTTCCGCGGCATCGAACGCATGCCGCTGGAGGAAGCCGAAGCCGGCGATATCGTCGCGATTGCCGGCCTCACCAAGGGCACCGTCGCCGACACCTTCTGCGATCCTTCCGTGGAAGCGCCGCTGCCGGCGCAGCCGATCGATCCGCCGACGGTGTCGATGTCCTTTATCGTCAACAACTCGCCGCTCGCCGGCACCGAAGGCGACAAGGTGACGAGCCGCATGATCCGAGACCGCCTGCTGCGCGAAGCCGAAGGCAACGTCGCGCTGCGCGTGGTGGAGGCCGCCGACAAGGACGCCATGGAAGTGTCCGGCCGCGGCGAATTGCAGCTTGCGATCCTGATCGAGACCATGCGCCGCGAGGGCTTCGAGCTCTCGGTGTCGCGTCCGCGCGTCGTGCTGCAAAAGGATGAGGCAACCGGACAGACCATGGAGCCGATCGAGGAAGTCGTGATCGACGTCGACGAGGAGCATTCCGGCGTCGTCGTGCAGAAGATGAGCGAGCGCAAGGCCGAGATGATCGAGATGCGCCCGTCCGGCGGCAACCGGCTGCGGCTGGTATTCTACGCGCCGACCCGCGGCCTGATCGGCTATCAGGGCGAACTGCTCACCGACACCCGCGGCACCGCCATCATGAATCGGCTGTTCCACGGATACGCGCCCTACAAGGGCGAGATCCAGGGCCGCCGCAACGGCGTGCTGATCTCCAACGACCAGGGCGAGGCCGTCGCCTACGCCATGTTCAAGCTGGAAGACCGCGGGCCGATGATGATCGAGCCGGGCTGGAAGGTTTATCGCGGCATGATCGTCGGCGAGCACACCCGCGACAACGATCTCGAGATCAACGTGCTCAAGGGCAAGCAGCTCACCAACATCCGCACCACTTCCAAGGACGAGGCGGTGCGCCTCACTCCGCCGATCAGGATGACGCTGGAAAAGGCGCTCGCCTATATCGAGGACGACGAGCTGGTCGAGGTGACCCCGAAGTCGATCCGCCTGCGCAAGAAATTCCTCGACGCCAACGACCGCAAGCGCGCGGAAAAGGCCCGCGAAGCGGTGGCGTAAGCTACGCTGCGACCTCGGCATTCCGTCACGGCCGGGCTTGTCCCGGCCATCCACGTCTTCGATACTGGGACAAACGTGGATGCCAGGGGCATTTGCGCGAAGACGCGCTTCGCGCTTGTGCCCGGGCATGACGAAGAAAAGAACTGTCGATGTCCCCTCCCTCCAATGTCGATGTCGCCATTATCGGCGCCGGCGCCGCCGGCCTCGGTGCCGCCGATGCGCTGAAGGATTCCGGCCTCTCCGTGATCGTGCTGGAAGCGCGCGACCGTGTCGGCGGGCGCGCTCATACGATTCAGGCCGCGCCCGATGTGCTGTTCGACGTCGGTTGTGGCTGGCTGCATTCGGCGGACGAGAACACCTTCGTCGCCATCGCCGAACGGCTCGGCTTCGAGATCAACAGGGATTTGCCGCCCTGGCGGGATCGCGCCTATAGCAAGGCCTTTCCGCCGGAAGATCGCAGCCAGTTTCTCCGCGCGCTGAGTGAATTTTACGACCGGGCCGAGATGGCCGCAGAGCAGGCGCGCAGCGCCGGCCGCGACGAACCGGCAAGCCTTCAGCTCGAAGCCGGCAACCGCTGGAATCCGATGATCGATGCGGTCTCGACCTACGTCAACGGCGCCGAGCTCGACCGCGTCTCCCTCCTGGACATGGACGCCTATGAGGACACCGAGATCAACTGGCGCGTCCGCCGCGGCTATGGCGCGCTGGTCGCTGCCTACGCCGCAGACTGTCCGCTTGTGCTGAACTGCGCGGTGACGCTGATCGATCACTCGGCCAGGCGCCTGCGTATCGAAACCTCGAAGGGCACACTCACGGCCGGCAAAGCCATCGTCACCGTGCCGACCAACCTGATCGCCGACGGGATCATCCGCTTCCATCCCGCGCTGCCGGCAAAGCTCGACGCGGCCCGCGGCCTGCCGCTCGGGCTTGCCGACAAGGTCACGCTCGCGCTTGCCGAGCCCGAGGCGTTGCCGAAGGAGGCCAATCTGCGCGGTGCCACCATGCGCACCGAGATGGGCGCCTATCATGTGCGTCCGTTCGGACAGCCCTGCATCGACGGATTTTTCGGCGGTCGCTTCGCGCGCCAGCTTGAAGACGCCGGCGACGGCGCGCTCGCCGCCGCTGCCATCGACGAGATCGTCAGTTTCCTCGGCAATGATTTCCGCCGCAAGCTGAAGCCGCTCGCCGAATCGCGCTGGGCGCACGATCCCTGGGCGCGCGGCTCCTATTCGCACGCGCTGCCGGGACACGCAGGCGACCGCGCCGTGTTGGCCGCGCCGGTGGATGGCCGGCTGTTCTTTGCGGGCGAAGCGACGTCGCCGAACTTTTTCTCGACCGCGCATGGCGCGCGGGACAGCGGGGAGAGAGCGGCGAGGGAAGTGTTGGCCAGTATCGGGCCGGAGTAGGACTAGACGGCCGTTGTCATTTCATTCATTTTTTTGAAATGACGGACGGCGAACCCAAGGGCGATTGGACGGCCGAGGAGCTCGACCTCATCATTGCCGACTATTTCGCGATGTTGGGTGCCGAAATCCGGCGGGTTTCTTTCGACAAGACGCAGCATCGTAGGGCGCTAATGGCCCAGATTGATCGCAGCAACGGCTCGATTGAATTCAAACACCAAAACATCTCGGCGGTTCTGCAGCAGCTCGATCTACCCTGGATCAATGGATACAAGCCAAGAGCGCACTTCCAAGAGTCGATTGTGAACGCAATCGAACGATATTTACTGAGCTATCCGGCCGCCCAACACCCGGAAGCGCTCGGGCAAGTCTTCGCAGAGAGACCCCAACTCTTTGTTGAGCCGCCACCTCGGCTCGAAACCAAAAAGAGCCGTCCGGAAATTATTCAGCGTCTCGTTCGGAAGTTCAATCCGGCCGAGAGAGATTTCTTGAATCGCAAACTCGGCCACAAGGGTGAGGAAATGGTCTTTAGGTTCGAGCAGCAACGCCTCAAGCAGATTGACCGGCCCGACCTCGCGAGGAAGGTTCGATGGATATCTCAGGAAGAGGGCGATGGAGCCGGTTACGACATCTTGTCGTTTGATCAGAAGGGCAGCGAGCGGTTTCTCGAAGTCAAGACAACGGTGGGCTCGCAGACGGCGCCATTCTATCTAACAAGGAACGAACTATCCTTTTCGAAAGAGCAGCCGCAGGGGTTCCGGATTTGCCGCCTGTATGATTTCTCAAAAATACCGAAGATGTTCGAGCTTGCGCCGCCCCTGGATACGTTCGTTCATCTTGAGCCGCTTTCATTTGAAGCATCCTTCAAATGAAGAGCTATCCTACTCCAGCACCCTTGCCCGCATGTCCGCATCCGGCACGAAACATTCATCGTACTTGCCAAAGATGCGATAGCGATTGTGGGCAACGAGACTGTAGACGGCATCGCGGAGCGGCTTTGGCACCGCGAACAGAACTTTCGTCCATCGCCAGCCGGCAAGATGGTTCAGCACGGTCAGCGCCGCGTCGGATTTGAACCGGGCGATGCCGCCGTGGATCACGGCATTGGTGTCGGGATCGTCCGGGTCGATGCCGAAGGCTTGCGCGAGGCGGGTGCCGTAGGGCGACTGGATCGGCGTGAAGCGGAAGCGCCGCTCCACGTCGCGTGTGATGACAAAGCGGACCCAGCGCGAGCAGAAGACGCAGACGCCGTCATAGAGGATCACATCGTCGTCGGGCCACGGGCTCATCGGCTATCCAGCGTCAGCAGCGCCACCAGCATCAGCACGATGGCAGGGCCGGTCTTCACCAGTGCGCCCAGCGGCTCGATCCAGAGGTCCGGCGTCAGGATGGCGGCGCCCAGCATGTAGCCGAGCGAAGCCACGATGCCGGCGACGAGGCCGAAAGCGGCGGTGCGGCGAAAGGCGATGAGTGCGCCGATCGACATGTCCATCAGGCTGGTGCCGATCGTGATGGGGTCAATCAGGCCGGGCGGGAAATTGTGCGCGCGCAGGATGTTCGCGGCGGCATCGTAGGAAATCGCCAGCGCAATGAAGCCGGAGACCAGCCAGAACAGCACGAGACTGGCAATGACCAGCGCCTTGACCAGGAAAAGGCGGGCGAACCACTTGTCCTGAATGGTGGCGGCCCGACTGCCGACTATCTGCCCGAGGTACTGCGGCGCGATGCCGGTGGCGGCCATCCAGGCCGCCGGATTGCCAGTCACGCCGCGGCGCAGCTCTGCCATCGCCGTCGATCGCATCGGCGGCATCCAGCCGAGCCAGCTTGCGAAATCGCCGAGCTTGCAGCCGAGATCGAGCAGGAACGATGGCAGGACCAGCCGCGTCCAATGTTGCGTACCGTAGGCGTGGCGGAATTCTTCGATGACGCCGCCGAGCGTGATGGCCTGCGGCTGCATCAGATCCCATGTCACCTCGCGCGCCTCGTCCGGCTCTCGCGCCGCCAGCCATGCGATGGTCGCCGCAATGTCGGCGACGGCGACAGGCTGGAACGGTGCCGTGCGCTCGATGGCCGGAAGGTCGATCGGCAGTGCGGCCAGCGCGCGCAGCATGGCGCTGCCGCCATAGGCGGCGGGCGCCACCACGAAGCCGGGCCGCAGGATCGTGTGGGAGACGCCGGACGTCGCGATCAGCCGTTCGGCCTCGCGCTTGGTGGTGGCAAAGGCGGTGCGATCGGTATCGGCAGCACCCGGGATCGAGATGTGGACAAGGCGAATGACGCGGCCGCTTGCATGAATCGCCTGCAGCAGGCGCGCGACGAAATCGCGATGCACGGCGGCAGTATCGCTGCCGGGCCCGTCCTGCAATACGCCGAGAGAATTGACGACGATGTCGACGGCATGCTCGCGCAGCAGGTTTGCCAGCGCCGGAACATCCATCGCCATCACCGGCAGTTCGAGGTCGAGCGGGGCTCCCTTCTGCGAGGTCGGCAGCGTGCGGGCAACGCCGACAACGTCAAATTCCCGCGCACGCAGATCGTCGGTCAGGTAGCGGCCGATCAGGCCGGAAGCGCCGAGCACAAGGATTTTTCGGTCGATGGCCATCGCGCGGATCAGAACGGCTTCACGAGCATCAGCCAGAGAATGGCCAGGACAGCGCCGAAACCGGGAATGCCGCACAGCAGCCAGCGGCGGAACAATGTGAAATAGCGCGCGGGCAGGGGCGTGTTGCCCGTAGCCGCAGCCCGCGCGAGGTCGCGCATTTCGATCTGCATGAAGATGACCGGCACCCAGAATGCGCCCGCCACGGCATAGAGCACCAGCGCGGTTGCGAGCCAGCCTTCGCCGATCGAGGTCGATGACAGCCACATCAGCAAGGCGCCGGTGACCGGTTGCAGCAGCACGGCCGACAAGGTGAAGACGAAGTCGGCGATGACCACGACTTCCGCCGTTTTCGCGATGAAGGCGGCATCGCCGCTGCGATGCGCCATCAGCATGAAGAAGGCGATGCCCGTGCCGGTGCCGAGAATCACGACGGCCCCGAGCACGTGCAGATACTCGACGACATGAAACAGCATCATCACCTCCTCGATGCTGCCGGACGAGCGAAGTTCAGCGCACGTTCGAGCTCGGGCGCGGCTAGCTTCACACCGCTTTCGGTCTCCGGCAACCAGTGACCCTCGCCGCCATGGGCCGGAAGTGTTTTGAAGTCCACCTTGCCGCCGGCGCTGCGGAAGGCCTCCGCAAGTTGCCTGGAGAAGGCCGGCGCAAAATAGCTGTCGTTGGCGGCGATCAGCCAGGTGACGGACGCCTTTGCGCCCTTGCCGAATTCGGCGGCGGCGGCTTTCAGCGTCTGCGGTGCGCAAACCTGATTCGGCACGTCATCGGCGCGTCCGCCGCGGCCGGCGGCAAACACGATGATGGCTGAGACATCAGGATGCGCGGCGAGCGCCAGTGCGCCCCAGCCGCCGCCGGAATGGCCGACGACGATCACGCCGCCCGGCTTGATGGAGGCCTGCCGGCGCATGAAGTTCATTGCGCTTGCGATCTCGTCAGCCGTGGCGCGGCCGGAACGCGCATAATTCGCATCATCACAACCGCCCTGGTCCTCGAGATATTTGCCGCCGGTTGCGCCGTGGCCCGGCCGTTCCGGCACCAGCACGGCAAAGCCGCGTGCAACCAGAAAGCGTGCCAGCGCGCGATACTCCGGTTGCGGCATTTGCGCCCGGCGCAATGCGTTTTGCGTCGTCGCATGCGCGATCACGACGAGTTGAAAGGGGCCGTTGCCTGCGGGGCGGAAAAGCAACGCGTGCGACTTGTTGTCAGGTAGCGGTGTCGGCACCAGCCATTGCTGCATGCGGTCGGGTTTTCCTTCGCTGCCGATGGCGCCGAATCCGGCCTGCGCCGACGCTGCCTGCGGCGCAGCAACGGTGAGCACGGTCAGGAAAATCAGGGATGAAAGCGCGCGCATGACGCTGCCGGAGGGAGAGGGAAATTCACCAGCAGAATACCGACAACGAATCAGTTTGCGGGGATTTTCCGCGAGCGTCCGTTCCGCATGAGCGAATGTTCGAGGCCGTTGGTAGCCGCCCCATAGGTGGAATGCCGCTTATCCCGATGTTCTGTCCACTTTCGGTACATGGTTAACGAAAGACTGATGCAAAAAGTACACAGGTTAACCGATAATTAACGATAGACCTTGAAGCCGGGCCGTCGACTTGCTTTGATCTGGCCATGAGCACAACCCTGATCGAGGTTCGGCCGGCCAAAGCTGCGGATGCTACCGCGGTAGCGTCCACGCATGACGAAGCCTGGCGTTCGGCCTATCAGGGCATCATTCCGGGCGCGGAGCTGGAGAAGCTGATCAACCGCCGCGGTCCGCAATGGTGGGACAGCGCGATCCGCAAGGGCAGTCGGGTCAGCGTGCTGGTGTTCGGCGACAAGGTTGCCGGTTACGCCAACTACGGCCGCAACCGCGCTCGCAGCCTGCATTTCGACGGCGAGATTTACGAGCTCTACCTGCGTCCGGAATTCCAGGGCCTCGGCTTCGGCCGCCGGCTGTTCAATGCCGCGCGCCGCGACCTGATGCAGAGCGGGCTGAAGAGCATGGTTATCTGGGCGCTGTCCGACAACGAGCCGGCGACTGAATTCTATCGCACGCTTGGCGGCCGCATGGTGGCGCGTTCCTCCGAGAAGTTCGGCCCGAAGTCGCTCGACAAGGTCGCCTTCGCCTGGACCAACTGAGCCGATTCGGTTTGCCGCGATTCCTCGCGCCAACCGGTCCCTTCGCACCCGAAAAACGCTCTGTTTTAGGCTTTTCCCGTCCAGGCTGACGGTCTAAACCGGCGTCAATTGGTGACTGAACGCTGACGCGTTCAGCGCCCGAGCGGAGCCCATCCATGCGCATCGACGCGATCCCGATCGGAAAGAATCCGCCGCACGACGTCAATGTCATCATTGAAGTCGCGGTCGGCGGCGAGCCGATCAAGTACGAAATGGACAAGGAAGCCGGCACGCTCGTGGTCGACCGCTTTCTCTATACGCCGATGCGCTATCCCGGCAATTACGGCTTCATCCCGCACACGCTGTCGGGCGATGGCGACCCCTGCGACGTGCTGATCATCAACACCCGCGCCATCGTGCCGGGTGCTGTCATGAGCGTGCGTCCGGTCGGCGTGCTCCTGATGGAGGATGAGGCCGGCGGCGACGAGAAGATCATTGCCGTGCCCTCGTCCAAGCTGACGCAACGCTACGACAAGGTCAGGAACTTCAGCGACCTGCCCGAGATCACGCTGCAGCAGATCCAGCACTTCTTCGAGCACTACAAGGATCTCGAGAAGGGCAAGTGGGTGAAGGTGCTGAAATGGGGCGATGCGGCGGAAGCGCAGAAGCTGATCCTGGAAGGCATCGAGCGGGCCGCGAAGAAGTAGACTATATTTCCTCCTGATGGGGCGGCGCGAAAGCGCCGCTGCGAACCACGAGACCACAGACGGGCTTTCATCCCTTGCGACGCGGTCGTTGCTGCTTCCCTGGGATGAGAAGAGAAATTCAAATGAGCGTTACCTCGACCGACACCGTTGCCGCAGCGCCGCTGGAAAAGCAGCCGCTGGAAACCTATGTGCCGCCGGCCAAGCCGTCGCTGATCGGCTTGTCGCGCGCCGAGATCGCTGACCGGCTCGGTGAGATCGGGGTTGCCCCTGCGCAGCGCAAGATGCGCACGCAGCAGCTCTGGCACTGGATGTATTTCCGCGGCGCCAGATCCTTTGCCGAGATGACCAACGTCTCGAAGGACATGCGCGCCGAACTCGAGAAGCATTTCACCGTCGACCGCCCCGAGGTGGTCGCCGAGCAGATCTCCAGCGACGGCACCCGCAAATGGCTGCTGCGGCTACCGAGCGGCGACAATGTCGAACGGCCGCACGAGGTCGAGTGCGTCTACATCCCCGAGACCGACCGCGGCACGCTGTGCGTCTCCTCGCAAGTCGGCTGCACGCTCAATTGCGCCTTCTGCCACACAGGCACGCAGCGGCTGGTGCGTAACCTCACCGCCGGCGAGATCGTCGGCCAGGTCATGGTGGCGCGCGACCGTCTCAACGACTGGGCCGACCGCGAGAACGGCAGCCGCCTCGTCACCAACATCGTGATGATGGGAATGGGCGAGCCGCTCTACAATTTCGACGCCGTGCGAGATGCGCTGCTGATCGTGGCGGACAATGAAGGCATCGGCATCTCCCGCCGCCGCATCACGCTGTCGACCTCGGGCGTGGTGCCGAACATCGTGCGCGCCGGCGAGGAGATCGGCGTGATGCTCGCGATCTCGCTGCACGCCGTGCGCGACGAATTGCGCAACGAGCTGGTGCCGCTCAACCGTAAATATCCGATCGCGGAGGTCCTGCAGGCCTGCCGCGACTATCCCGGCGCCTCCAACGCGCGCCGCATCACCTTCGAATATGTGATGCTGAAGGGCGTCAACGATTCCCTCGATGACGCCAAACTGCTGGTGAAGATGCTCAAGGGCATTCCCGCCAAGATCAACCTGATCCCGTTCAATCCATGGCCGGGCACGGCCTATGAATGTTCCGACTGGGACCAGATCGAGAAGTTTTCCGAATATATCTTCAACGCCGGCTATTCCTCGCCGGTACGCACCCCGCGCGGCCGCGACATCCTCGCCGCCTGCGGCCAGCTCAAGTCGGAGACGGAAAAGCTGTCGGTACGCGAGCGCCAGGCGCTGCGTGCCATGGCAATGACGGATTGATGCGAGGCGCTCGACAACTTCGTCATGGCCGGGCTTGTCCCGGCCATCCACGTCTATGGTTGTTGCCGCAAGAAAAGACGTGGATGCCCGGGTCAGGCCCGGGCATGACGGCGGAAGTTGCGGCTACGCTCTTGAAGGACGGAAATTATTCATGGCCCTGATCGGCCGCCTCCTTGTCATCCTGTTCGCCTTCCTGGCCGCCTGCCTTGCGGCGGGAGTGATCGTCGTCGGCGCGGTGCTGTTTCCGGAGTTCACCGATCTCGGCATCGGCAATATCGACCCGGCCCTCGATGTCGTGATCGGTCTCGGCTTCTTCTTCATCTCCGGCTTCGCGCTGGTGCCGGCGTTGATCGTGGCCGTGATCACCGAAGCCTTCTACATCCGCAGCCTGCTGGCCTACGCCGTCGGCGGCGCGCTGGTGGGCGCTGTCTGCTATCTCGGCCTGATCCCGTTCGATCCGGCGACGATGCATTTCGACGGCGTCATCCGCCGCCATCTCGAGATCATGACCGGTGCGGGCATCGTGGCCGGTCTCGTCTACTGGATGATCGCCGGCCGCAACGCCGGCGGCTGGCGCCTGCCGCCACCGTCGCGACGACCGCCGCCGGTGCCGTCCAACCTGCGGCCGCCGTCGTCGTGATCCTTCGACCCTGCAGGGGCGACGAAGATGAGACATCTCGGCGCTTTTCTCTCCCGCCGCTCTCGGCTAAACCCCGCGCCATGAACCGCACCGGACTTTTCATTGCGTTGGGGCTATTTTTCGTCGTCGGCCTGCTGTTCGGACTCTATCCGGAGCTCGACATCAAGCTGTCGGCAGCCTTCTACGATGCCACGCACAAGACATTCCCGCTCAAGCTCAATGGCGCTGCCGGCTTTGCGCGGGATGCGGCGATGTGGATCGCCTGGGCCTTCGTGGTGCCGTCGTTCGGAGCGCTGATCTGGAAGGCGATCCGGCCCGACCGTCCGCTGCTGGTGAAGGGCCGCACCATCGTCTTCCTCGTGGGGACGCTGGCGCTGTCGGCTGGCGTGCTCACCAACCTCACCTTCAAGACCTATTGGGGCCGGCCGCGCCCGGTGGTGGTGACGGAGTTCAACGGCCCGCAGCAATTCGTGCCCTGGTGGGATCCGCGCGGGACCTGCGGTCGCAACTGCTCCTTCTTCTCCGGCGAGGGCGCAACTGCCTTCTGGACCTATGCGCCGGCCGCACTGGCGCCGCCGCATTGGCGGCCGCTGGCCTATACGGCGGCCACGGTGTTCGGCGTCGTCACCTCGGGCCTGCGTATGGCCTTTGGCGGGCACTTCTTCACCGACGTCGCCATCGCCGGCCTCGTCACCTTCCTGGTGATCTGGGTCGCCTTTGCGCTGATCTATCGCTGGCCGCGTACCCGCCTGTCCGACGAACGCATCGACGCCGCATTGACGCGGTTTGCCTCGCCGCTCCATCGCGTGCTCAGGCGCAGCCGTGCCTGAATAATCAGCCTCGGCGCAGAATCTATTGTGGACGCGAGACCGGGTGGACCAGGTCAAGCCGATCCGAATTCCTTTTCGTGCAGCCACGAGGTGTGCCGCGGCGGCTTCTTGGTGCGGGACCACTCCTCGATCATCGCGGGAGCAACCGCCTTCATCCGCTCCATCGTCTCCGGCGTCGTCGTCCATGCCGCCACTTCAAGGCGATGCCCGGAGGGATCGAAGAAATAGATCGACTTGAAGATGGTGTGATCGGTCGGACCGACGACGTCGAGACCGGCGGCGCTGGCGCGCGACTTGATCGCTTCCAGCGCCGCGAGGTCGGCGACCTGGAACGCGATATGCTGCGTCCATTCCGGCGTGTTCGGATCGCGTCCCATCGGCGGCGAGTTCGGCAATTCGAAGAAGGCGAGAATGTTACCCATGCCGGCGTCGAGGAAGATGTGCATGTAAGGGTCCGGCTCCTTGGTGGAGGGCACATGGTCTTCGGCGATGGCGCCAATCACCTTCATGTCGAGGACGCGGTCGTAAAAGTCGACGGTCTCCTTGGCATCCTTGCAGCGGTAGGCGACATGGTGAATTTGCTGGATCAGCACGGCGACGTCTCCCATCATGAATTCTCGATTGGCCAAATTAGTAACATTCGTTACTGCTTGGTGCAAGCCGAAGACTTTCGGGGAACGGGGCTTGCGCAAAATCAAGCAAAATCATTATTCTGCGGCCAAGTGGCCAAGGCCAAATCTGGCGCGCGGGTGCCCGGACGGATTGGTAACATCAGGTACGAAATGGGACTGACCATGACGCGCGCCGCAGCGGCATCTGCGCCGGATTTCGATCTCCCCCGGTTCTTTCCCTATCGGGTTGCGGTGCTTGCCGAGCGGGTATCGCAGGCGATCTCGCAGGTCTATCTCGACCGCTTCGACCTTTCGCGCGCGGAATGGCGGGTGGTGGCGGCGCTCGGCTGCAATGAGAAGATGGCGGCGAAGGACATCGGGCCCTATTCGGCGCTCGACAAGATGCAGGTTAGCCGGGCCGTGGCCCGGCTCGAACAGGAGGGGTTGATCCGCAGGGTCGGCGACAAGGCGGACGGCCGCGCCAAGATCATCTCGCTCACGCCGGCAGGCCGGACGCTCTACCAGCGTATCGTGCCGCTGACGCTGGCGCGGGAGGCCTATCTCCTCGAGGCGCTCGAGCCGAACGAGCGCGAAATACTCAGCAGGGCCATGGATCGCCTACTCGCGCGCGCCGAAAGCCTGATCGAGCGCGGCTAGACCTGCCGAAACCGAGGCATCCGCGCGGCTCGCCGGCGCGAGGCCAGGGCGTCGCGGATTGGCCGGATATCGGGGTGGGACAGAAGGCGAACCCGTCTCGGAAACCCATCCGGTCTTGCGGTACGAACGGCCACTAAATGCGTGCCGAGGCCGACGAAATTTGATATCCGCCGGGCCGAGCACGACTGACAGTTCAGCATTTTCGACCGATTGGACGTTTGATGACCACGATCCTGAAGAGCCTGCCCAAGGGCGAAAAAGTCGGCATCGCCTTTTCGGGCGGCCTCGACACCAGCGCAGCCCTGCTCTGGATGAAGCAGAAGGGCGCGCGCACCTTTGCCTATACGGCCAATCTCGGTCAGCCCGACGAGGCCGACTATGACGAGATTCCGCGTAAAGCGATGGAGTTCGGCGCGGAGAAAGCCTTGCTGGTCGATTGCCGCGCGCAGCTCGTCCACGAAGGCATCGCCGCCATCCAGTCCGGCGCCTTTCACGTCTCGACCGGAGGGCTCACCTATTTCAACACCACGCCACTCGGCCGCGCGGTGACCGGCACCATGCTGGTCTCGGCCATGAAGGAGGACGGCGTCAACATCTGGGGCGACGGCTCAACCTACAAGGGCAACGATATCGAGCGTTTCTATCGCTACGGGCTGCTGACCAATCCGGCCTTGCGGATCTACAAGCCCTGGCTCGACCAGCAGTTCATCGACGAACTCGGCGGTCGCGCCGAGATGTCGGCCTTCATGACCGCGCACGGCTTTGCCTACAAGATGAGCGCGGAGAAGGCCTATTCAACCGACAGCAATCTGCTGGGAGCGACCCACGAGGCCAAGGATCTCGAACATCTCGACAGCGGCATCAAGATCGTCAACCCGATCATGGGCGTGCCGTTCTGGCGCGACGATTGCGCCGTCAAGGCCGAGAAGGTCTCGGTGCGTTTCGAGGAAGGCCAGCCGGTCGCGCTGAATGGCAAGACTTTCACCGATCCCGTCGCGCTGCTCCTCGAGGCCAACGCCATCGGCGGCCGCCACGGCCTCGGCATGAGCGACCAGATCGAGAACCGCATTATCGAGGCCAAGAGCCGCGGCATCTACGAGGCGCCGGGCATGGCTCTGCTGCACATCGCCTATGAGCGCCTCGTCACCGGCATCCACAACGAGGACACCATCGAGCAATACCGCATCAGCGGCATGAAGCTCGGCCGGTTGCTCTATCAGGGGCGCTGGTTCGACTCGCAGGCGCTGATGCTGCGCGAGACCGCGCAGCGCTGGGTGGCGCGTGCCGTCACCGGCGAGGTGACGCTGGAGCTTCGCCGCGGCAACGATTATTCCATCCTCAACACCGAGAGCCCGAACCTGACCTATACGCCGGAGCGGCTTAGCATGGAGAAGGTGGAGGACGCCGCCTTCACGCCGGCCGACCGCATCGGCCAGCTCACCATGCGCAACCTCGACATCTCGGACACCCGCGCCAAGCTGAAACTCTACACCGAGACGGGTCTGCTGTCGGCGGGCGAGGGCGCGTATATCCCGAAGCTCGGCAGCGACAAGGGCTGAGCGTCAGTCATTCTGTGGCTCGCGGGCGACGGGCAAAAGATCAATTCTGCGTCGGCTTGAGCACAGGAGCAAAGCGCTCGGCGAACGTTGCCGGCTTATCTTCTCTGGCTGCAGCAAGTGACGCCGAGATCAGGCTGTGAAACAGCAAGGAGCCGGCTGCGAGCAACAAAGCGCCGAAAATCAGGGAACGCATTCTAGTCTCCTCTTGAACGTATCGAGCCTGGAGGGTGGGGTGCATTTGTTTCAGGAGTTCTTCGTGCGGATGGAAGCCCGGTTTCGTTCAACGCGATGTGATGAGAGTCACGCCGCCGGTTTCCGGTCAAAAGCCCCGCGAATCGCTCGCCGGTAGCGAGTAGCGGTGCAATTCTGTTCCACGCAGTCGCGCGGCGGCAGCCGCTCAGGCGGCCGGGCTTTGATTCGGTGAAAACATCAGCTTCACGAAGCTGCGGAACAGCAGGATCTGCCGTTCCAGCCGGCGCGGATCGTTGAGCGTCTTCGACATGATGATGGCGCCGTCGACGATGCAGGACATCGCGTCTGCGAGATCATGGAGATCAACCGGCTCGCGCGGCGGATAGACAGCGGCGATGCCCTCGAAAACTCCCAGGAACCGCGCGTTCCAGTCCTGCACGGATCGCGCCGTCATCTCGCGGACTTCACGGTCGAACAATCGCTCCTGGTAGCAGATGCTGGCGATCAGGCAGCCGGGATGACCGCTCGGCAGATCGGCCATGATCTCCGCCAGCAGCTTCAGCGAGATCAGGAAAGCCTGCAACGGATCGTCGGACAACTGCCGGCCGCGATCGAAGATGTCGTCGAACAGACGGTCGTTGGTCTCGACGTAACGGCGCAGCATTTCGCGGGCGAGCGCGTTCTTGTCGCGGAAGTGATAGAAGAATCCGCTCTTGGTCAGGCTGGCCTCGGCAATCACCTCGTCGATCGAGGTCGCGCCGAAACCTTTCGCGAGCACGGCGGCTTCCGCGATTTCCAGGATCCGCTCGCGCGTTGCCTCGCCCTTTCCCATCATGGTCTCCCGAAACTGTACTCGCGGTACGGTTTTCCTCGTCGGTAATTGCGCGGCAGTCGTGCGCGATTTCTGCAAGCTCCTGAATTTGTATCGATTTGCGGGTTCTGGTTCAGCCGCACCACGAGCCGTCTAGGACGCCGCGACATTTTGCGGCACCAAACCGGGCAGACCACTGCCCTCGTTGCGCGACGCAAGGATGAGGGTGGTTTTCGCGATTTCGGAGTGATGCAATGACCAAGTACCGCTTCAACCTGCCGCAGCATCGCGGCGGAATTTTTTTGACCGATGGCGGCATGGAAACGACGCTGATCTTTCACGAAGGCGTCGACCTGCCGCACTTCGCCGCCTTCGTTCTGATGGACAGTACGGAGGGCCGCGCGCGGCTCGAGCGCTACTACGAAACCTACCTCGCCATCGCTCGCGATCGCGGCGCCGGTTTCGTGCTTGATAGTCCGACCTGGCGCGCCAATGCGGATTGGGGCGAGAAGCTGGGCTACGACGCGACTACCCTGAAAGGGGTAAACATGCGCTCGATCGAATTTCTCCACGGGCTGCGCGCGAAATGGGAGCGGCCGAATCTACCTTGCGTCATCAGCGGCGCCATCGGGCCGCGCGGCGACGGCTACAAGGCCGGCAACATGGATGCGGGCGAGGCGGAAGAATATCATTCCGCCCAGATTGCAGCCTTTGCCGAGGCCGGCGCCGATATGGTGACAGCCTACACGCTGAACAGCATCAATGAAGCGGTTGGCGTCGCGCGTGCGGCCAAAACGCAGAACATGCCGGCCGCGATCTCGTTTACGGTCGAGACCGACGGCAATCTGGTGCGCGGCGAGACCCTGCGTGAAGCGATCGAGATCGTCGACCGCGAGACGGAGGGCGCGCCGGAATATTTCATGGTCAATTGCGCGCATCCCTCGCATTTCGAGGGCGCCTTGCAGGCTGGCGAAGCGTGGGTGAAGCGCATTCACGGCGTGCGCGCCAACGCATCCGCCAAGAGCCATGCCGAGCTCGATGAATCCACGACGCTCGACGCCGGCGATCCCGCCGATCTCGGCCGCCGTTATGTCGACCTGCGGCGCGCCTTCCCGTCCATGCGCATGCTGGGCGGCTGCTGCGGCACCGACCATCGCCACGTCGGCGCGATCTGCGAAGCCGTGATGCCGCCGCGCGCGCTCAGCGCCTGACGATAATGAAAATGGCCGGGATCGCTCCCGGCCATTTCCGTTGTTGTGTTGCGTCCTACCGGCCGCCGGGCCCGACGCCGGGCGGGGGTGGCGGCAGCGCGGCCTGGCCGCCGTTGAGCAGCGGCGTGATGCGACGGATCGTAACGCGTCGGTTGATCAGGCTCGGCCCGTCGGTCTGCTCCTTCGGATACTGCTCGCCATAGCCTTGCGAGGTCAGGTTCTCCGCCGGCACGCCGAACTGCTGCGTCAGGAGTGTAGCGGCAGCTTCGGCGCGGCGGTCCGAAAGCGAGAGATTGTCGACGTCGGAGCCTACCTTGTCGGTGTGGCCCTCGATCAGGTACACCTCGCGCGGGTTGGCCTGGATGGCGCGGTTGAGGCCATCGGCGATCGTCTGCAGCTTCGCGGCCTGATCGGGCGGGATCTCCCACGAACCGGTGGCGAAGACGATGGTGTTGACGTCGATGCTCGGCATCCGCATGCGGACGTCGGGGCTGTAGCGGATCTCGTCAAGCGAGTAGCGACGATCGATTCGTTCCACCGGCGGCGCCACCATCGTCTCGTAGATCACCTCCGGCGGAGCCTCCTCTGCGCTGACGATGTAGCGATCATAGGGAATGTGGATCACCGGCGGCGGCAAGTTGACATAGAAGCCGCCGATCGCGCGCGGGTCGCGATAGCTGTTGTCGATGATGATGATCTCGCGGCCGCGTGCGTCGCGTCGGATGCGGCGCAGCAGCCGCCCGTCGGCGGCGACCACGGTGATGATCTGCGTGCCGTCGGGCCGGACCACCACGGTACGGGTTTCGCCGCGGATCGTCTCGGTGCGGATGTCGCGGGCGCCGTAGCGGAAGCGATACAGATCGTTGCCGCGGACGTATTGCTGCCCGCTCGGATCGCGGATGATGACGCGGTCCGGCTCGTAGTAGACGGTGCGGCCGCCCTCGACGACCTCGCGCCGCTGGTTCGCCAGGTTGGCGATGGTGGCGCCGACCACGGCGCCGGCAACGACACCGGCGCCGAAGGCGAGCGGTTTCAGATTGTCTCGCTGCGGCCGTGGCGGCGGCGGGAGCGGCGCGGTCACCGTCGGTGCAGCACGGAAGGCCGGCGCTATCGTGGGTGGGGCGTTCTGCAGCTTGCCGGGCGGGGGTGCGGCCGCAGCCGTGGCGGGGACGGCACTGGGCGCCGGGGCTCCGGGGGGCGGTGTGGCAATCGCCGGGCGGCCGGCCTGGCCAGGGGACGGCGCGGGTGCGCCGCCCGCGGCCGGCGGCGGCGCGCCGGGAGGCCGAGGACCTGACGGGCCACCCAGTAACGTTCCGGGTGTAGTCGGCGGTTGGCCCGCGCGGGGCGAAGGAGCCGCGGTCGGCGGTGCGCCTGCCGGTGGCGTCGGCGCAGCTCCGCCAGCGGGCGGAGTCGCGGTGGGAGCGGGCGCAGGCGTGGCCTGAGGCGCGGGTGTTGGCGTTGCTGCCGGCGGCGGTCCCTTCATGCCGCCTGGAGGCGGACCGCCGGGCGGGCCCTTCTGCATGGCAGGCGGCGGCGCGGTCGGCGCAGGCGTGGGCGCAGGTGCGGCTGTTGGCGGCGGCGTAACGCGAGTGGGTGCAGCCGTCGGCGGCGGTGGGGCAGCCTTTGGTGCGGCCGAGGGAGGCGGTGGCGCGACCGGCCTTGGTGCCGCCGGCGGAGGTGGCGGAGGTGGCGCAGCCTTTGGTGCCGCCGAAGGAG
>JAHCKB010000289.1 GCA_026125985.1 Bradyrhizobium sp. | reverse complement strand
CCGCCGCACGCTCGGCGTCTGGAAGTTGCTGTTCCTGGACGGCAAACCCTTTGTCGCCGATCCTGCACGCTCCGCCGCCTGGAATCGCGGCGCCTATCTCGTCGACGGGTTCGGCCATTGCGCGGAGTGCCATAGCCCGCGCAACTTGCTTGGCGGGATCGTCGCCTCGCAGCGCTTCGCCGGCGGCCCGAACCCGGAAGGCGAGGGCTGGGTTCCCAACATCACGCAGAAGCGGCTCGGCGACTGGAGTGCCAAGGACATCGACTTCTTCCTGGAGTTGGGACAGACGCCGGACGGCGACACGGCCGGCGGATCGATGGTCCGCGTGATCCGCAACACGTCGCAGCTTCCTGCGGCGGATCGTGCAGCGATGGCCGAGTATGTGAAATCGCTGCCGCCGGTCGAAGGCCCGCCGCGCCCCAAGCGCAAGACCGGGCAAGAGGGCAAGTAGAATTCAGCCTCGACTAGGGTGTGATCGCCGCCGTCATGCGCCAGTGTGGCGTCGGCCCCGGCGCGATCCTCAGGGGCGCCGGCGGCTTGCGCGGTGCACGCGCGATGACCCTGGACTTGTCCCTGCTCTTGTCCTTGCCCGTCTTGGCCAGCTGCTTGGCCTGCGACATATCGGCGAATGCGCGCTCAAAGTTGCGCATGCGGTAGAATACGATACCGCGATCGATATAGGCGGCGGCAAAGCCGGGATCCTGCGCGATGGCCAGATTGAAATGCGCCAGAGCGGCGCTGAGGTCGCCGCCGCGATAAGCGTAGATCCCGCGCTCGTGCAAGGTCTTGGCGTCGGCGGGAACCGGCACAGGTGAGGGAGCAAGCGCAGGCAAGGCGATGATGGCCAGCGGGGGATTGATGGCGTTCGCGGCCACCGCAATCGAGCCCGTCATATTGAGCTCATGCGTATTGGGTTCGTGGGCGGTGTCGACGGCTTCGCGCTTGTCGGATGCTGCTTCTGGGGCGGCCTCCGGCTTCTGGGGCAGGGCCGAGGCGACTTCGACGGGCATGCGCTCGGCCGCGTTGGCTGTTCCTTCAGTCATCGCCGAAGTCTTGGAGACGTGGCTGAATACGCCATAGCCGCCGATCAGGACGGCCGCGATCAGGGTGGCCGCCATCGTGTTGGTCGCACCACGATGAATTTTCTCGTAGACCGCCACGCGCGCAAGCGGTGCCGGCGGTGGCGCGGGCGGGCGGGTTGCAATCGCCAGCAACTGATCATAGGTCGCGCGCTGCTCGACATCGTTGAGAATGTTGTGGGCGCGCACCAGCTGCCTGAACCGCAGCGCCGCGTCAGGATTGCCGGGATTGGTGTCGGGATGGGTCGCCTTCGCGGCCCGCCGAAAAGCGACTCTGAGAGCCTCCGCATCATCGTTCGGAAGGGCTCCGAGCAGATCGTAGAGCGTCCCCATGGTGGTACTCGCGACTAATTCCCCCTCGAGAACTCCACGGCCGCGGAACCCCCGACTGACGACTACCCTAGGTAATCGAAAACTTCAGGGCTTCCCCATGATGGACATATGGCGAAACAGTGCCGCTGCCGGGGTGCATTTAAGTCAAAATGCTACCGTGTGGTGGCCAGGGAAGGCGCTGGCCTGCCCCCACAGGCGCCGGAAGCCTGCAATTCGCGCATGCGTTCGCGCTCGGTCTTCTGGGCGTGGCGAAGGCACCTGCGCTCGTAGGCAGACTTGAGGCGGTCGAACTCGGTGGGGTCGACCGTCTTCAGGGTCGTCTCCTTGAACCTGCAATCGGGCGCCGGGCGAGGTTCGCAAACGGCCGAGCGTGGCACCGCCGGGGTCGTATGGGCCACCTGCTGGCCTTGCTGTCGCGCGCAGCCGGCCAGCGCCAGGGCGATGAGCGTAATGAGGAGTGCACCGGGCCTTGCGCCCGCGCAGCTGAAGCTCGCGACTGATCCAAAATGGGACATGTTGGCTGCTTTCCCGGAGCGTCATGCGTCGCCGACGACCATTATGGCGACGGCGCCTGGCTCCCCAGCCAAACGTCGACAGAATGAACTGGAAACCTGAATCGAATCTAAACTGGGCGGAATGACGGCTGTCAGGACGAGCCGAACGCCTTGAAAGTGATGATGGTGTGCGTGTCCTGGATGCCGGGAAGCACCTGTACCTTCTCGTTGATGAAGTGGCCGATATCGGTGTCCTTGTCGACGTAGAACTTCACCAGCAGATCGTAGTCGCCTGCCGTGGAATAGATTTCGGACGCGATCTCGGCTTCGGCCAGCGCGTTGGCCACCGTATAGGACTGGCCGAGCTTGCATTTGATCTGGACGAAAAAGGGCACCATCGCCGAATGTCTCCGAGGGGGGCAGGCGGGGCCAATAGGCCAAATCCGGACCGGCATTGCAAGCCGGCTTGCTGACCCCATTTCGCCGCGTTAGGACAACCCATGGTCCCGTTCCCACCAGCAGCGCTTTGCCGGCCATGACGACGCCGATCGCGCTCACCATTGCCGGCTCGGATTGCTCGGGCGGCGCCGGGATCCAGGCCGATCTGAAGACCTTCGCGGCGCTCGGCGTCTACGGCGCTTCCGTCATCACGGCGCTGACCGCGCAGAACACGAAAGGCGTGGCCGGCATCCACCAGGTGCCCTCGGATTTCGTCACGGCGCAGATCGAGGCCGTCTTTTCCGATCTGGCCGTCGGTGCCGTGAAGATCGGGATGGTGGCGGAGCTTGCCGTGATCGGCGCCATTGCTGACGGTCTGGCGAAGTGGCGGCCTCGGCACGTGGTGCTGGATCCGGTGATGGTGGCAACATCGGGCGATCGGTTGCTGAAGGCTGACGCGATTGAGGCGCTGCGCACGAAGCTCATTCCGCGGGCCTCGTTGATCACGCCAAACCTTCCGGAAGCTGCCGCCTTGCTCGAGGAGCCTATCGCCACGGACGAGAGTTCGGTTGCAGGCCAAGGTCGGCGGTTGCTTGGCTTCGGCGCAGGCGCGGTGCTGATCAAGGGCGGCCACGGGCAGGGGCCTCAAAGCATCGACTATCTCGTGACGGAAGCAGGCACTGTCCCGTTGTCTGCGCCACGCGTTGCGACAAGGAACACGCATGGCACGGGCTGCTCGCTGTCCTCGGCAATTGCGGCGGGTCTTGCCAGGGGCGAAGACATGGAGACGGCCGTCCGCAACGCCAAGGCATGGGTCAGTGCCGCCATTGCGGCGGCGGACCGTTTCAGCGTCGGTCACGGGCACGGACCGATCCATCACTTTCACACGTATTACTGAGCGCACTTCGTTTTTGCAGCAACTCCGGCGGGCCTGTCGCCTGCCTGTCGCATCGCGCTGTTATTCGCCTTCCAGGGGCCGCGCGGTTGATTCTCGTCGGGACGATTGAGCGGGCGGCTCCGTCATCCGTCTGTCATGCGATCCTGCTAGGGCACCACCATGGGAAGTGACGCCTTGAGTGACGATATCCCGGAACGGCGCTTCCGTACCCTGTTCATCTCCGACGTTCATCTCGGAGCCCGCGGCTCGCAAGCCGACCGGCTGCTGGATTTCCTCCGCAGCCACGATGCCGACACGATCTATCTCGTTGGTGATATCGTCGATGGCTGGGCGCTGAAATCGTACTGGCACTGGCCGCAATCGCACAACGACTTCGTGCAGAAGCTGCTGCGCAAGGCGCGCAAGGGCGCGAAAGTCATCTACGTGCCGGGCAATCACGATGAATTCCTGCGCAAGTATTACGGCACGCATTTCGGCGGCATCGATGTGATGGAAAACACGGTTCACACCGGTGTCGATGGACGGCGCTATCTCGTGATCCACGGCGACATCTTCGATCTCGTGGTGCAGAATGCGCGCTGGCTCGCCCATCTCGGTGACAAGGCCTACGACTTCGCGATCCAGATGAACCGCCTGGTCAATTTTTTCCGCCGCCTGTTCGGCGTGCCGTACTGGTCGCTGTCGCAATGGGCGAAGCTCAAGGTGAAGAAAGCCGTGAACTACATCGGCGCGTTCGAAACAACCCTTGCCGGCGAAGCTCGGCGCCACGGCTGCGAAGGCGTCATCTGCGGCCATATCCACTACGCCACGATCCATGATGAAGACGGCATCCGCTACATGAACTGCGGCGACTGGGTGGAAAGCTGCACGGCCCTAGTCGAGCACGAGAACGGAACCTTCGAGATCATTACCTGGGCCGATCCGGTACGGAGCGCCGCACCGGTTGCCCGCGTGGCCGCCCGCGCTGCCTAGGCGGAGCGGGGGAGCCGAAATCGGGGCGGAAGTCCGGCACCACCAACTTGTTTGCCTGCCAATCCGGCTTGCCCGCGGCACAGCCGGCGCGATAAAATGCAGGGCATGACCGAACACTCCCCGAGCCTGCCCGTCAGCGCCGCCGACATCGAAGCGGCCGCCAGGGTTGTCGCGCCATTTGCGGTGCGGACGCCGCTGCTGTCATTTCCCGTGCTCGACGAGCGCGCCGGCACGAAGGTTTTCCTGAAGCCGGAGATGCTGCAGCGGACCGGTTCGTTCAAGTTCCGGGGCGCCTTCAACAAGCTGGCGTCGATCCCGCAAGCCAGTCGCGGCGGCGGGGTGGTGGCATTTTCTTCCGGCAACCATGCCCAGGGCGTGGCGGCGGCAGCGAAGATTCTCAACATGCAGGCGACCATCGTGATGCCGGCGGATGCCCCGCTCTCCAAGCGTGAGCGCACGAAGTCCTACGGCGCCGAGGTCGTGCTGTATGACCGCGACAAGGACGATCGCGAGGCGATCGCCGGCGGGATTGCGGGCAAGCGCGGCGCCACGCTGGTGCGTCCCTATGACGATCCCTACGTGATCGCGGGTCAGGGTACGACCGGCCGCGAAATCGCCGAGGACATGGCGGCGCGCGGACTCGCTCCCGACATCGTCGTTGCGCCGGCCTCGGGCGGCGGCCTGATCGCAGGCGTTGCCACGGCCGTGAAGTCGCGCTTCCCGGACGCCGAGATCATCGTCGCCGAGCCGAAGGACTATGACGACCATGCACTCTCGCTGAAAGTTGGCCACCGCGAGCCGCATCCGGCTGCGGCGCGCACCATCTGCGATGCGCTGATGGCGGCGATGCCGGGTGAACTCACGTTCTCCATCAACAGCAAGCTGCTTGCCCGAGGCGTTTCGGCTTCGGACGAAGAGGTCGCCGCCGCCGTCGCTTTCGCCTATCGCGAGCTCAAGCTCGTGGTCGAGCCCGGCGGCGCCGTTGGCCTTGCCGCCTTGCTTGCCGGCCGCATCGATGCCAGGGGCAAGAACGTCGTCATCGTTCTTTCCGGCGGTAATGTCGACGCCGACCTGTTTGCGAAACTCGTGGCCTAGCAATACCTGTAAAGAACGTATCGGGGCAGAGCATCGCTGCTCTGCCCCGATTTCGTTCATCGGCGTGCTTTCGTCAGAAGCGGCGCATCTGGTTGCCGCCCATGACCATGCGGGAGCCGCCGTTGTTGCCACCGAAGTTCATCTTGCCGGACTGCACGTTGCCCTGGTTGAACTTGGCGCCCGACGGCCGGTTGTTGTTGAACTTCAGCACCTGTCCGTTGTTGAACTGCTGCTGACGCGACCTGGACGGCAGGTTGGTGACGCGGTTGACGGGCATGCTCGTCTTCACGTCCACCTTGTTGTCCTTGTTCCAGCCGATCCTGCCGCCCTTGATGCCGGTGTTGGCATTGCCGTTGACCGGCATGGTGGTGATCTTGCCGCCATTGACGCCGCTGTTGGCAGGACCGTTGTTGCCATTTGGCGCGGGCAGGGTAACGATCTTGCCGCCGCCGTTGATGCCGGTGTTGGCAGGACCGTTGTTGTTTTTGCCGGGCAGGTTGATGCCGAGACCGCCGCCGATCTTCTGGCCGTTGTTCTGACCGTTGATGTTGCCGATCTTGATGCCGTCCTTGGGCAGGCCGAAGTGGACCGG
>JAHCKB010000288.1 GCA_026125985.1 Bradyrhizobium sp. | reverse complement strand
GCGCTGGTGATCGGAGCTTCGACCGGCGGGCCGCAAGCCTTGCTGTCGGTGATCGGCAAGCTGAACGGCACGTTCGACCGGGTGCCGATCCTGATCACCCAGCACATGCCGCCGACCTTCACCACGATTCTGGCCGAGCATCTGGCGCGCTCCAGCCGCCGGCCGGCAGCCGAAGCCGTGCACGGCGAAATCGTCAAGCCCGGCCGAATCTATCTCGCGCCGGGCGGTCGCCACATGAAGGTGGTTCGCCACGGAACCGATGCCGAGATCGCGCTCGACGACGGGCCGCCCGTGAATTTCTGCAAGCCCGCGGTCGATCCGCTGTTCACGTCGGCCATCGACATCTGGCACGGCGCTCTGCTCGCCGTCATCCTCACCGGCATGGGCTCGGACGGCATGCGCGGCGGCAAGGACATCGTTGCGGCGGGCGGCAGCGTGATCGCGCAGGACGAAGCTACGTCCGTCGTGTGGGGCATGCCCGGGGCCGCGGCCAACGCCGGCATCTGCGCCGCGATACTGCCGCTCAACCAGATCGGTCCGAAAGTCGTTCAACTGTTTTCCGGAGTTCGTTCGTGACGCCTTCAGACTACGACTATCTGCGCAAGCTTCTGAAGGAGCGCTCCGGTCTGGATCTGTCTGCCGAGAAGCAATATCTGGTCGAAGGACGGCTGCTGCCGCTCGCGCGCAAGGCGGGTGTCCCCGGCATTCCCGAACTGGTCCAGAAGATGAAGGGCGGCGCCCAGGCGCTGACGACGGAAGTGGTGGAAGCCATGACCACCAACGAGACCTTCTTCTTTCGCGACAAGATTCCGTTCGATTATCTGAAGGACTTCGTGTTGCCGGCGCTGATCAAGGCACGTGCGGCGAAGCGGGTCCTGCGCATATGGTGCGCGGCGTCTTCGACCGGCCAGGAGCCCTATTCGATCGCGATGGTGCTGAAGGAGACGCCGGCCCTTGCGGGCTGGCGCACCGAGATCATCGGCACCGATCTCTCACAGGAAGTTCTGGAAAAATCCAAGGCGGGTCTCTACAGCCAGTTCGAGGTCCAGCGTGGGCTGCCGATCCAGATGCTGGTGAAGTATTTCAAGCAGAACGGCGAGTTCTGGCAGATCAATCCGGATATCCGTGCGATGGTGCAGCACAAGCAACTTAATCTGCTGCAGGACTTCTCGCACCTCGGGACATTCGATGTAATCTTCTGCCGCAACGTCCTGATCTATTTCGATCAGCCCACAAAGACGGCGATCTTCGAACGAATGTCGCGGATCATCGAGCCGGATGGTGTGCTGGTGCTGGGAGCTGCGGAGTCGGTCGTCGGAATTACCAACACCTTCAAACCCTATCCGGACCGTCGCGGCATGTATTGCCCGAATACGGCAGGCGCGGCGCCGCGCGTTGCAGTTTCGCCGGTCGCGGCGCCGAAGCTTGCGGCGGCGATGCGCTGACTCCTGCCTACAGGATCGCGTGCGGCAGGAACCTCGACGTGTTGCCGGTGATCGGATTCTCGTCCTCGCGCACCGACAATCCGCACGGCGTGTGATCGACCAGCCAACTGCCGATTACCGCATATTGTCCGGAAAAGTCCGGCAGGGGCGCCAGCGCCTGCCGGATGAATCCTTCCGCGCCGTAAGGGCCTTCCTGCTCGACCAGTGTGGCGCCGGCGCTGACCATCGTGACATTGGCGCCCTCGCGCGAAAACAGCGGCTTGCGCACATAGGACGTGCCGAGTGTTGCCGCTTGCGGATCGTCCTCGAAATAGGCCGGCAGCAGGTTCGGATGTCCGGGAAACATCTGCCACAGCATTGGCAGGAGGCCTTTGTTCGAGAGGATCGCCTTCCAGGGCGGCTCGATCCATCGCGTCGAAGCCCTGGCGATCTCGGCGCCGAAGGCGTCGTGGAACATCCACTCCCAGGGATAGAGCTTGAAGATGAGATCGATGGGGCGGTTGTCGAGGTCGACGAAGCGGTGATCCTCGGCAAGGCCGACGTCTTCGATGTCGAGTAGCGTTGTGGACAGTCCCGCCTGGCGCGCAGTGTCCTCCAGATAGGCCAGCGTGCCGGAATCCTCCGCGCTTTCCGTCATGCCCGCAAGATGCAGGTGGTGCGTTCCGCCGATCTTCTTCCAGGCTTCGATCAGGTGTTCGTGGATCGAGTTATACTGATCGGCGCGTTTCGGGATGATCGCGCGCTGGATCGCCTGCTCGAGCCAGGTCCATTGAAACACCGCTGCTTCGAAGATCGAGGTCGGCGTGTCCGCGTTGTATTCCAGCAGCCTGGCCGGGTTCCTCCCGTCGAAACACAGATCGAGCCGGCCGTACAGGCTGAACTGGTCGCCATGCCAGCTTTCCGCGATCAGCGGCCAGTAGGCCTGCGGGATCTTGAGGCGCTGCAGATATTCCTCGTTGTCGACCGCCTTGCCGACGAGTTCGAGACACATTGCATCGATCTCGCCGGTCGGCCCCTCGATCTGGCGCTCGATCTCGTCCAGCGTGAAGGCGTAGTAGGCCCGTTCGTCCCAGTAGCGTTCGCCATCGATGGTATGGAAGTCGAAGCCTGCGGTCTCGGCGGTCGCGCGCCAGTCGTCGCGCTCGGGGCAGATGATGCGTTGCATTGCGCGTGCTAGCCGCCGCCATGGTGGCCATGGCCGTGATGAAGGCCGTGGATGCGATGCGAAGTGAAGCCGAAGCCGCTTCTCGCGCGGCAATAGGGGCGACCGTCCGGACCCGGCACCGCTTCCATGCCCGGCCCGCAATCGCGACGTTGCGTGAAGCCCATGGAGACCGCGCCGACGGCGGCGCTTCCCATCAGTGTCAGCACGACACGGCGCGAGCGTTTCATTGGGCGATCCAGTCCACGATGGAGGAACGAACGGCAGTCTTGGACAAGCGGTCGCGCGTGGCAAGCGAAAGCAGTCCTTCTCACGGCAAGTTGCGCTTCAACTGCCGAAAGAGAAGTGTGACGAGAAGCTGCGGGCAGAGACACCGAAGCCGCCGCGCCTGACGCCGCCGGAACTGGCGTCGGTTGTGTTAGCCGCAGTCGAACCCGAGGATCTGCCGGATGAATAGCCGTAGCGATTTCCGTAGCTGCCGTGGCTGCTTGAAGATGAACCGCGCGGCGGGCATTCCGATGGCGACGAAACGGTCGGTATCGTTCCCGGTTCTGCCGGCGTGCATTGCCGCGGCATCAGCGCATAGGCCGCGCTGCCGACGGCAATCGTACCCATCACCAGCAGCACCACCTCATGGGAGCGCTTGGACGGCGAGCCCTGCGTCGGGCTCGCGGGCACCGAGGGCCTGCGCCTGCCGAACTCGGTGGGCGGCTTTTTGGTCATGGTGAGTAGATCATGCAGGCGGCGTTGATGCCGCCGAAGGCGAGCGAGGCGAGCCCCAGCCAGATCGCAGGCGCCTGTTCGCCATCGGCGATCCGCTGCGGCAGGTTCGGCACGGGAATGCGGACCATGAAGAACACGACGAGCTGCACGATCAGGGCGATCAGGCTCCAGATCATGCAGTCCCAGACATTGGCCGCATGGGCGATCGCGCTGATCAGCGGCAGCGAGAAACCGAGCAGGGAGAGGCCGAGCGCAATGGCCGCCGCCGGATTGTTGTTACGGATCTGATCGAATTCGTTGTACGGCGTGATGCGGGTGTAGATGAAAAGGTAGGCAATCACGGCAATGACCGCCTCACAGAAATAGACCAGGAAGGCCGGCAGCCCGGCCAGAGATTGCAGAACCATCGCGTCCCCCGAATCTGCGGCTTGCGCAAGATTTGCACGGACCATTGGTCGGAGCGAGGCGAGGGCGGGTTCAATCCCAAGCAAAAAGCACTGGCGGCGTCAGCGCTGCGCCTTCTCCCCCGTTCGCGCTCCTCCGGAAAGGCTCCGGATCAGGCGGAATGCCAGCCAGAAGAACAGGACGAGCAGCGCCAGTGCAGCAACCGGCGCCGCCAGCGCCAGAATAGAAATCAGGGACGCGCCGCCTAGTTCGGCAGTAGCCACGACGGAATTGCCGAGGCCACCTGTGAAGAGAGTGGATTTTGCCCGCAGCATCGCCGTCAGGCTCTGCGTGAGGCCGGCCACGCCGCCGCCGGCGATGATGGCGGCGGTCCACTTCACCATCGGTGGCACGTCGGTCATGACGGCGGCGGACGCGATCGTTCCGGCCACGACGGCGCCGGGCGTCGCCAGCGCGTCGAGCAGGTTGTCGACGCCGGGGATATAGAACGCTGCGATTTCCACGACCGCGGCCGTGCCGAGCATGATTACCGCAGCCGGGGTGCCGAGCCAGGCAAAGCTCTCGTTCAGGTTCACATGCCCGGTCCAGGCGGCGGCGCTGAGAACCAGGAGCGGCAGGAACAGCCGAAAGCCGGTGGCCGCGGCAAGCCCAATGCCCAGCGCAATCGACAGCCCGAGATCGAGATTGGACATGCGCCGCTCCTTCCACGCCTGTGGCGGGGCGACACAAAAACCTAGCGTCCTGTCTCGCCCAGGTGCGGGTTCAGATTAGCACCGTTTACGGTCTCTGAACGAGAAACCCCGCCGATCGGCGGGGCTTCGGGCATTCGGCGCAAGGGCCGGCGACAACGCTAGTCCTTGACCTCGATCTTGCCTTTCATCGCCGGGTGCAGGCCGCAGATGTAGTCGTAGATGCCGGCGTCGGCGAGCGTTAGCTGGGTGGTCTGGCCCTTCAGCGCGATCGACGAGCGCTGCGGTTTGGGGCCGGTGATCGTCACCTGGTGCGGCGAGGAATCGGTGTTGTGCCAGGTGATGGTTTGTCCCTGTTTGACGACGACGGTCTCCGGACCGAATTTGAATTCGGAGATCGAGACGACGCCCGGTCCAGGCGCGGGCTTGGCCATCGCTCCCTCGGGCGTGCCCTTCAGGCCCGCCAGGGAGATCACGAAATCCTGCCCGGCATGCGGCTTGTGGCAGGTGAAGCAGGCGGTCAGGTTGGCTTTCCCGTTGACCTTCTTGTCGGGACCGAATGCCTGGTATTCCCATTCGCCATTGCGGATATCTTCCTTGTATTCGCTGCCCCAGCCGTCGCGCTTTTCCATCACCGTGTAGGCGACGAGCTCGCCCTTCTGGAAGCGGCCATTGGCATCCTTGACCGGCTGGCCGGCGGCGTCGAGCTGCGCCTTGTACTGCACGAGAGTCAGCACCGTGCCGCTGGGGATCGGCTGCCCCTTGCGCACGGCATCGACGGCGGCAGGCGTCGCATAGAGCTCGCGATATTGCTTGTTATCGTGGCGGTCGACCGTGGCGTAGAGCGTGCCCTTGTCGAAGTTCTCCGGAAAGGCGACCTTGTCGCCGCCGGCCAGCGCTGAATAACCGATGAGCGCGCCCGATGCCGATCCAAGCGCGATGGCGGCGGCCAGACTGACGTTCTTCATGACATCCCCTCGTTTGCGGACCGTTTCGCCAGCTACGGGGCGAAGGGGATCGGGTTTCACTCCCGAGGGGCGGCACTCTCTGAATTTCGGCGACGCAAACAAAAACCCCGCCATTTGCGGCGGGGTTCAGTCTGGGAGGAGTGAGCCAACGGGCTCGCCGTACAACTCTTGGTCAGGCCGGGATACGCTCGTCGGCCTCGTGCGGCTCGCGCAGCACATAGCCGCGGCCCCACACCGTCTCGATGAAGTTGCGGCCTTCGGAAGCATTGGCCAGCTTCTTGCGCAGCTTGCAGATGAAGACGTCGATGATCTTCAGCTCCGGCTCGTCCATGCCGCCATAGAGGTGGTTGAGGAACATTTCCTTGGTGAGGGTGGTGCCCTTGCGGAGCGAGAGCAGCTCCAGCATCTGGTATTCCTTGCCCGTCAGGTGCACGCGCTGGCCGCCGACCTCGACCGTCTTGGTGTCGAGATTGACCACGAGGTCGCCGGTCTGGATGACCGACTGGGCGTGACCCTTCGAGCGGCGCACGATC
>JAHCKB010000287.1 GCA_026125985.1 Bradyrhizobium sp. | reverse complement strand
GTGCCATCCGGCTTCTCGTCGCCACAGATGCCGCGTGCGAAGGGCTGAACCTGCAGGCGCTCGGAACGCTGATCAACATCGACTTGCCGTGGAATCCGTCGCGCCTTGAGCAGCGGCTCGGACGGATTAAGCGGTTTGGCCAAAGGCGCGATACCGTGGACATGCTGAACATGGTGTATGCCGGAACGCGCGACGAGGTCGTGTACCAAAGGCTGTCGAGCAGAATGCGCGACCGCTTCGACCTTTTCGGGCAACTGCCCGATGTCATCGAGGACGATTGGATCGAGGACGCGGCCGCGCTCGATCGTGCTCTGGACACTTTCATCGAGAAGCGCCGCTCCGCCAACGCCTTCGCACTTCGCTGGGGCGGCACGGCGACCGGGACTGAATTGACCGAGGAAGAGCGCGCCTGGCAGAAGAGTTGGGAATCCTGCTCGCGCGTCATCTCCCGGCGCGACGTCGTCCAGCGCATGGCCGTGGGCTGGTGAACCTGCGAGGTTGTTTCGATGCATGAAGCGGGTCAGGGGTGCGCGGTGTCGTTCAAGACCCGCAGTTTCGCCCCCAGGCTCCGTCGCCCAAGCATCTGCGCATTCGAAATACGCAGGAATACGCTCCCGATTTCCTTGGAAGATCAATGACTTATAAGAAGCGTACTAAATTAGGAAGTCAGCAGCTTTGGAGAGAAGGGGCCTGAGAGAGAACCAAATGGCCCCCGACGTGGCGGAGCCGGTCAACAGGTCCAGCGTAAAATGCCCGCCGTTATTGGGCTTTTCACGGGGCATACCGACGGGGAGAGAGCGTTCGCTCATAGGGCATTGGCGGCCAAGTGAAGATTCGGAATCTCAGTACGCGCTGACTTTTTTTGATCAATAATTTCAATGACTTAAGAGACCTCAGAATCGGCAGTTCGACAGAAGCAGTCGAACAGGCGAGACAAACTGGTCGCCAAAGAAGCGTATTTTCGGTCATTGAGTCATCAGCTTTGCCATGGCCCGTCACAGGACTGGGCACCTGGTCATCGCTCACGCGGGAGCTGCGTGTGCGATCCGGCGTTTCGCTGACCACAACGCCCACGCCCCAACGTTTGAAGGGGAGCACGCCCGAAGGCGTCGCTCTAAGCATGTGCTTGGGCAAGACCAACGCCATCGCCTGTACAACAAGTGATATCGCTGGTTTGTAGAAAAAACTAGCTGGTTGACCAGCCAATGGATACACTCGAAGGCAAGCAAGCCAACACACCCCGCCTAGATGGGGGCTGGAGGGAATGAATGCACACGACGAGCTTTAGCCGCCGCAGACTTCTTGCGGCAGGTACCTTGACGGCGGCAATGGCAGGCGGGGCTGCCCGTGCACAGGCCGACTATCCGGCCCGCCCGGTGCGCCTCATCGTGCCGTTCCCCGCCGGTGGTGCGACGGACATTTTCGGGCGGCTCGTGGCCCAGAAACTGACCGAAGCGCTCGGCCAGCAGTTCGTCGTCGAGAACAAGCCTGGCGCTGGCGGCAACATAGGTGCGGCACTCGCAGCGCAGTCAGCGCCAGATGGCTACACCCTTTTCATGGGATCGCCTGGCACGCACGCGGTCAACGCCCACCTCTATGACAAGCCGGGCTACGACGGCATCAAGGACTTCGATCCGATCTCACTGATCGTAAAGGCCCCGAACCTGCTGGTCGTGCATCCGAGCTTCCCGGCCAACACCCTGGTCGAGTTCATCGAGTATGCGCGCAAGAACCCCGGCCTGACCTACGGTCACACCAGCAACGGCGGCACCAAGCACCTCGCCGGAGAGCTGCTGCGACTCAAGGCAAACATCGACATCGTCCCAGTTGCCTACAAGGGTAGCGCGCCGATGATGGCGGACGTCGTGGCAGGACACCTGAAGGTGGCATTCGATGACCTGATCACATCTCTGCAACATGTGAACAACAAGTCCATTCGCGCGCTTGCCATCACGGGGCAGAGCCGCTGGCCGAGTGTGCCGGACGTGCCGCGCGTGTCGGAGCTGGGTGGCGCTTTCGCCGACTATGATGTGACGGCCTGGTACGGCCTCCTCGCGCCTGCGCGTACACCGCCGGCGATCATCGAAAAGGTGAATGCGATCGTGGTCAAGGCGCTGCAGGACAAGACGTTGCGGGACGACCTCTATGCCAGAGGCGTGGAGCCGATCGGCTCGTCGCCCAAGCAGTTTCAGGACTTCATTGCCGTTGAGTATGCACGGTGGGGCGACGTGATCCGCCGCGCGGGCATCAAGATGTCCTAGGGGCCGGGATGAGTAGCACCCACGCAAACACCCCATCCACGTCGCAGTCTGATGTCGGAGCGGACATGCGGCAGATGCTGGCAGAGGTCAAGGCGAGGCGGGCCACGGCGATGGATGAGGCGCGGCCGCGCGCGGTCGCTCGGCAGCGGGCCGACGGCAAGAAGACCGCGCGCGAACGGATCGAAGCGCTTTGCGACCCGGGATCATGGCGCGAGTTCGGCTCGCTGGTAACCGCCGCTGCCGATACCGACGTCACGCGGGATCTCGACGCTCCGGCCGACGGCATTCTGACAGGTGTGGCGACGATCGACGGGCGCTGGGTCGTGGTCACCTCGCAGGACTTCACCGTCTATGGCGGCAGCAGCAGCGTCATCGGCAGCCTCAAGCTGGCACGCGCCGTCGACAAGGCCATCGACTCCGGCATGCCGCTGGTCCGTCTGCTCGAAGGCGGCGGACATCGGATCCAGGAAGGACTCGACGCCCGGCATTTCGCGTCGGCGAAGGGCATCTTCAACGCCTTTACGCGGGCGTCGGGATGGGTGCCGATCGTCGCGGCGATGCTGGGCCCCTGCTTCGCAGGACCCACCAATCACGCGGCGCTCGCCGACTATGTCGTCATGGTGCGCGGCATAGCGACCATGGGCATGGCAGGACCCGCACTCGTCAAGGCGGGTACTGGCGAAGAGATCGGCAAGGAGGAGCTGGGCGGCGCCACGCTGCAGGCCGACGAAACCGGAGCCGCCGACCTTGCGGTGGACACCGAGGAAGAGTGCTTCGCCGCGATACATCGCTATCTGTCCTACATGCCGGCCAACGCACAGGAGCGGCCGCCTATCGCGCGGACCGGCGATACGATCGAGCGGCGAGACGAGGCACTACTCGATCTCGTGCCGGCGAACCTGCGCAAGCCGTATGACGTGCGCAAGGTCGTGGGCGTGATCGCCGACGCCGGCAGCGTGCTCGAGATCAAGCCGACGCATGCGCGCAATATCGTCACGGCGCTGGCTCGTCTCGACGGCCAGCCAGTCGGTTTCATCGCTAACAATCCGTTATTCGCCGCGGGCATGTTGGACGGCAACGCATGCGACAAGGCTGCCCATTTTATTGCAGTGTGCGACGCATTCGGCTTGCCTCTGATCTACCTGATCGATGTTCCGGGGTTCGCGATCGGCTCTGCCGCAGAACGCAGCCGCATGCCTCGGCGCAGTGCCAAGCTGATCCACGAACTGGGCAATGCCTCGGTACCACGCGTGTCGGTCGTACTCCGTAAGGGCTACGGACTTGGCTACGTGGCAATGTGCGGTGGACGAGGCTTCGGCGCCGACGCTTCTGTGGCATGGCCGACCGCGCAGATCTGCGCTATGTCGGTCGAGGGCGCGGTTGATATCGCCTATCGCAAAGAGATCAAGGCCGCAGCAGATCCAGAACAGCGTCGCGCCGAATTGATCGAGGACTTCAAGGAGCGGCTGGGCGCTGTCCGTGCCGCCGAGCATTTCGGGATCGACGATGTCATCGATCCGCGCGACACACGCCGGCTGATCGCCGAGACCCTGCAGACTACCCCGCCGCGGCGGCGTCTGAACCTGCCGCCGAAGTACCGTTCCATCGCACCTATCTAGACAGGAGTCTCCGGCATGAAAGTCGGTTTCGTCGGCCTCGGCCGCATGGGCGGCGCTCTCGCGCGCCGGTTAATGCGAGAGCATCGGCTCGCTGTTTATGACCTGCGCCCGGACGTTCGCGAGGCCTTCGCTCGCGAAGGGGCCGAAGCAATGTCCGATCTCCGGACACTGGGCGCGGCGTGCGACCTCGTATTGGCCTGCTTGCCGACCTCTGCCGAGGTGAAGCAAGTGATCTTCGCTCCGGATGGCCTCGCCGCATCGATGCGCCCCGGCACGTTGATAGCCGATATGACGACCGGTGATCCCAACGCCACGCGGCAAATGGCCGAGGAGCTGAAGCCGACGGGCATCGAGCTGATCGATGCGCCTGTGAGCGGCGGCCCGCACGGCGCCGTTGCCGGTACGATCGCCATTATAGTCGGCGCGTCACCTGAGCAATTCGAGCGCGCAAAGCCGATCTTTTCGGCGATCAGCCCCAACATCTTCCATACCGGCGGCGTGGGCTCCGGACAGATCATGAAACTGGTGAACAACGTCATCGCGGCGGGTGTCCGTGCGGCTACGTTCGAGGCCGTTGCGCTCGGCGTAAAGAATGGTCTCGATCTCCGGACCTGCGTGGACATTCTCGCGAAGGGCACCGCACGGAGCTATACGACGGAGCTTGCCCTGCCTGGGCTGCTCGACCCCAATCGCAAGATGACCTTTACCCTCGGTCTCATGCACAAGGACGTCCGGCTGGCGACCGACGTCGCCTCGCAAAGCGGTGTGCCTATGCCTCTGGCGTCGGCAGTGCGCGAGGTGCTGCAGACCGCGATAAACGAACTCGGCTCGGAGACCGACCTCAATGATCTCATTCGGGTCAGCGAACGCCAGGCGCGCGTCGACATCGTTCCGGCATGACGGCGGCTGCTCTCGCTGATGGCATGCTTGCCGTCACTTGCCGGGCGTGGGCTGACTACGCATCGTTGCCGCTCGAGCGGGTGCCGCGTCCGGCGATACGGCCGCAGGGGATCCGGATCGCCGTTCACGCAGCTGGCGTCAGCTTCGCCACGACGCTGATCACCGCCGGCCAGCATCAGACCAAGCCGCCTCTCCCCTTCACGCCCGGAACCGAGGTTGCTGGTGTCGTGACCGAATGCGCGGCCGGCGTGACCAGAGTGGAACCAGGCGACCGCGTCTGCGCTGCGCCCGAATGGGGCGGGCATGCCGAAGAGGTCGTCGCGCTCGAGCACAATGTCTTTCCGATCCCCGAGGATCTGCCGTTCGCGACGGCGGTACAGTTTCCGTTGTCCTATGGCACGGCTTACGGAGCGCTGGTCTGGCGAGCCGCTCTGAAACCAGGTGAGACCCTGCTCGTCTTCGGCGCGAGCGGAGCGGTCGGATTGGCAGCGGTCGAGGTCGGCAAGGCTCTCGGAGCACAGGTCATAGCCTGCGTCGGATCCGAGGAGAAGGCGGCAGTGACACGCGCGCACGGCGCCGACCACGCCCTGATCGGCCCGCCGATGGGGCTGCGAGATGACATCCGGCGACTGGTGGGCGCCCATGGCGTGGACGTCGTTTTCGATCCAGTGGGCGGCGATGCCTTCGAGGTTGCAATGCGCGTGGCCGCACCGTTGGCTCGTTTAATCGTCATCGGCTTCGCATCCGGGACGCGACCGAACGTCCCCGCAAATATCCTGCTGGTGAAGAACATCGACGTCATCGGCTTCTATTTCGGCCGGTACATCTGGGACGGCGTCGTGCCGCGCGTCCCGTGGGACGACCAGGTTGCTGACGCCTTCGTTCAGCTCTTCCGCTGGTACGAGGCCGGGCTGCTCAAGCCAACCGCTTCGCTACGCTTTCCACTGCGGCAATACCGCGAGGCCATGGCTAGCGTCGTGGGACGCCAGGGTATCGGCAAAGTCATTCTCGAAATGCCGATCTCAGGAGGCTTTTGAGCATGTCGCACTACACGGGTATCAGGATCGTCGATGCAAGCCAGGGCATCGCGGGACCCTATTGCGCCATGCTGTTCGCCCAGCATGGGGCGGAGGTCATCAAGATCGAGCCACCC
>JAHCKB010000286.1 GCA_026125985.1 Bradyrhizobium sp. | reverse complement strand
AGCGGGGTCTGTCCGGACGAGGGCAGATCCTCGAGCAGGACACGCAGACCGGGGCTGAGATCCGGGGCAGCGTGGCCGGTGGGTTCTGCGACGAAACGCATCATCCAGTCCGCGCCCTTCATCGGACGTCCTGCGCCGACGCCGGTCGCGAATGTGAAATGCCGTCTCATGCCCGGCCACATTTGCCGCCAGAGCGCAAGCGCAAGCCGATCGTCATCAGCGCGTCCGCGCGACGGAACCTCGGCGACGCCGTCGACGCCCCCATATAGGCCCTTGATCGCCGCCGCGGCATTCGATCCGATCCGGATGGGAGCGGAGGCCGCGAATGGTGAAACAACCAGCGGCTTCGCGAGCTTTCCGCGTTCGATTTCCCCGGAACGCATTAAGAGCGGTTCGAGCGCGACCAGATCGACGATCAGGGCCAACGCCTGGTAATCGAGAAGCAGCGAGTGGGTCCAGACGCTTCCCGGACGAAATCCCAGACCGGCCGACCAAGTGCGCGCCAGCACATGACGCGACGCGCTGGGAAGCGAATAGCAAGTTAGATACGCCCGATCGGCTCCATCGCCCAAGTCTGCCAGGAGATCGCTATGGATCAGCATGATCGCGCGCGCCTCGTCGTCCAGCCGAAGCGACGAGGCGAGTTCCTTGTGACCCCGATCATAGCCGTGGAACACTTGGTCGACGCGAATGGACGGGGCGGGGTCGCTCATCCGTTCAGCAACCAACGCAGAGGTGAGGTGAGATCGTGCGGCAGAGCGCCGTGACCGACAAGCCTAATACGCTCAGCCGGGTTCCTGAGCTTCGCCAGTCGTTTCCTGTCTGCTGGCAGGCGACCGCCTTGCGCGCTGACTCCGTAGACGCGAAGTTCCCACATGTCAAAGTTGTGGACGAGGAACTGAGCCAGCATGGGGCGCTTCTCAGCGAACCATGCCTGCGGATCGGTGCCGGTAGGTACGACGTCCCACGCGGATACCATGACGGCGACGCGCCGACGCTTGGGCATAAGGGGACGTCGGTTCGCCATCTGCAGAAACTCGACAACCTTGACCTCCTCGGGCATGCCGTAAGCGTCAAACGGACCACTATCCTCGAGGCCGGCTTGGCTGTCGGTCAGCAGATCGCCCAGGTCGGAGATCATGAGCGCGTCGTCCTCGCGCTCTGCGTTCGTGAACAGCACCAAGCCGTCCGCGCCGGCAACCGCCTCGTAGAGCTCGCGCTGGCACTGGCCCGAGCAGGCGGGCTGCTCGAAGGTCTCGCCACGTAGGTCCGGGACTGACAGGACGGCATCTTTGCCCGATATCTTGTCGCGAACGTGGAATTCGACCCAGCCCTCCGTTGCTGGCTTGGTGCGCTGCACTTCTTTCAATTCCAGCCAATCCTGCTCCAGATCGTTTAGATGCTTCTCCTCGTCCGCCAACCTCGTCAGTTCCAGCTCAGTGGTCAACGTGCCGGACAGCAGCAGATGTCGCATGGCGGCGATGAAGGTGCTCTTGCCGGATTCTGGTATTCCGACTATCAGCTGCCGCTTCATGACCGGGCACCCCGATATCCGCGCATCAGCAAGTCGAGCTCGCTCGGCCGAGGAGGCCAGGCATCATCTACCCGCCGCGGCCGCGACGGACCGCCAGCCAGCAGCGCGGCCAGCAATTGTTCTACGCCTTCGCCGATCACGGCGGACCCGCTACGCGCACGACAGGCGATAATGTGGCGACCGATCGAGAACCGGCCGCTTGCCCGGCGGTCCAGCTCGTCGGCTAAGGTCGTCATCTCCCGTGCCGCCTTCGTGCTCCGAGGCGACGACATCGCGACGTCAGCCTTGGTGCCCACCAGCGTGACAGTCTTTCCTTCGAGCACACCTCCTTGGTCCATCGCCAGGAACAGACGTCGCACGCCCGACACCGTCACGTGCGTGTCCGTGACCAGCCGCGCCAAGTCCACGAGCAGGACAATCGCGTCGGACCGATGCAGCTCGGCAAACTCTTTAACTTCGGCAGGCCGGGAGAGAATGGCTTGGAAGTGCTCGCCTGATCGATCGGCGAATAGCACATCGCGCATGCCTCCGGACGTCGCGATCCGCAGATGGGTGAACTCGAGCCCCACGCCGACGGGCGTGCGCCGCGTGTCCGGACGAGACGCGTAGGAGGATAGGCGCGCCAGATGGCACCGCTCCTCATAGCCGCGCAGAGTTTCCGACCCCGCGAAACCGAACGAGGACATGCGTCTTCGATGGAGCAGTTCATACATCGTGGCGATCAGCGTTGTCTTGCCGACATCGGGACCTGCGGCGATACCAACGACGGTGCCGCCCCGTTGCCTGAGCAGAACATCACAGGCAGCGATGCTCAAACTACGCGCTCCGGGCAGGGTTACCGCCGGCGTGATTGGTTCAGTGGGTCGCTCGGTGACCTCCACCTCCTCTCCAATCTCGACAACGTCAGGGCACTCTTCAAAGGAAAGATTGTTTATGCACACCCCTGAGGCGGGTCCGCCGCAACCGGGCAGGCGGCACCCTCGAGTCGCCGGATCAGTCGCCATCACCCGAGCGAGCGAGCGAGGAGGCATTCACGATAGAGCTGGACACCCAGTTCGGGCGCCGGGAGGGTCGCATCCGGTTCGAGGCCAGTCAGGCGCTTGAACCGCGGCTTCCAGTCATCGGCGTCCTCGCTAGCGGCGGCGAGACCCAGTGCCGCCGTCACCGGCATGAGCGCAGCGAGCTGACCGGCCGCGATCTCGCCGAATACCTTGCCGCGCCAGTCGCGGTCCGGCGAAACGGCAGCCGCTTGCAAGGCGACGTTCGCCACTGAGTCGGTTCGGCCACGTTCAAGTACGAGGTCAATGAGCGCAGGCGCCGCGAACAAGCCAACGGGCCCCGGATGCTTGTCGGCCAGTTCCTTGCCCGCGCATACGGCCGCCACCGCGAGCGGGAGCTGGCGAAATGGCTTACCGAGCGCATCGCTCCAGCCACCGGCCACCCACCAGTAGGTTCGCATCTCCTGCTCAAGGCGGCGGACGTAGCCGAGTATCTCTTGATCGCTGCTGGCGGCGGCAGAGGCCACCGACTCCGCATACGTCGACACGGCTTGGAGCGCCGCCTTCACGTTGGGCGCGGCTTGCGTGAAATGCTGCGTGGGACCGATCGCTTCGATAGCGCCGGTCACTTCTTCGCCAATCTTAGAATGGGTTCGGTCCTTAGGCCTATCGGCGCCTTGACCCTGGTAATACGCCAAGTTGTTGCGGGCAACTACGACGAGCTGATCGCCCAGCGGCGGCTGGCGCAGGCCGCCGCACGCGCACGTGACGACGGCGAGCGCGAGGTCAGCACTGATATCGGTTCCATTCTCAATTTCGTACTCTGCCACGGCTCCGGCAAGGAGCAGAGCCTCGCGATCGGCCGGTTGTACGTCGAAAGTCGGATCGGTCGAAATATTCTGTAAAAAGGCGAACCGGCCGTCCCCGGAGCCGACGCCGAAGGCCGCCATGACCAACGGTCCGATCCCCTCCATCCGAAGGTCGCCAGCCGCTGCCTTCACGCCTTCGCCGCGTCTGCCGATCAGCTCCGCGTCCGTCGACAGGCCCAGCTTGCCATAAGCGATGCCGAGCCTCTTGATAGCCTCCATCATTTGCCTTCCGCCTTCACTATCATGCTCTCCAGCCGGTCGACTCGGTCCATCTCACGGGCCCTCGCCAGCACCGACTTATAGCGCTCGAGATCGGGCAGGCCTGCGTCAACTGTGGCTGTCGGATCGAGCTTCCTCGCGATCTCGTCCTTCTGAGAACGGGGCAATCGGAAAAAGCGATATGCTGCCTGTCGGAAGCGCTGTTCCGGGCTCAAAGTCGCCTCCATATCGCGCGCCGGCGCATCGCCCACCGCCACGTTCCAGTCGGAGGTCTCGCCACCGACCTCCGGTACCATACTATCGAACGCTAGCTCGTGTGAACCGCCAGCAGAACTAGTGGCGACCTCGATTGTCGGGGCTTCTTCTGCGCCCTCCGTGCGCGCATGCCCATTTGCAGCACCCGTATGGCTGAGAGGCTGGAGATCCGCATCGTCGGCTCCGAAATCGTCAAGCAATCGCGCGAGCCGAGCCGATGGTCGCCCCGCGATCGCGTTCGGGAAAATGGGGGCAGCGGCGATCCCGCCGTTTCCATCTTCTGGTGCTACCAGAACTGGATCGACCGCCTCCTCGCCGTAGCGAGCCTTCAGCGCAGCCACAAGTAACTGGTGTGCGCGACGGAGCGATAATCCTGCGCGCGATAACCTGTCGCCAGCTTCCAGAACTCTGAGGAGGCCGTCCGTGAACTGTGTCAAACGGCGCTCGCCACCCGCGCTCGCTGTGGCCCACCGATCCGCCGAGCATAGTGCCGCCACGCCCCTCGTGCCGTAGTCGCCTTCGGGCCAAGCTCCTATGATGCCACCCACGTTTACCTCTATCGCGTCTTCGGCCGCACCCATTAGATTCCTAATCGATGCGGCGGCGAAGCACGCGTCGATGAGGTAGACGCGCCTCTGCTTAGACGCGTTCTTCAGCAAAATGTCGTTCAGCGCGCCGAGCGACGCGCTGGTCATGGAGCGGTCCTCGGCGTCCGTTGCGTTAATGGAAAGGTAGTGCTCCTCGCTGTTGGCCTTGAACATCCCGTGTCCGACATAGTGAACGAGCACGTTCTCCACTCGACTGTCGCCCCGATCTGCGCCAACGATCATGGCACGTAGCCAGTCGCGGATCGCCATTAGCTGTTCCGACCAAGCCCGATGATCATTGTAAAGGTCTAGGTGGTTCTCCGCCGGCAGCAGCGCAGCACCGCCACTCGTGAGGAACGTGGCGACAGCGCGGCTACTGCGCGCGAAGGCTTCGTGCCGGAGTGCCGGAGCGTTAGGGTACTCGCCGCCGCCAAGTGAAACAAGGAGCGTCGTCACGCATCAGTACCAAGCGTGGAGCTCAGAGGGCACCCTTCTCGAAGGCGGCGAGGATGATCTCCTTCTTGGCCGCCATGTCGAGCCCGCCTTTGACGGTTACCGATCCCTTGGCCGTCTTTATGAGAAGGTCTGGATCCCCCTGACGCCTGACCCAGTCGGCAATGCCGCGGGCCAGGATAATCACCGCCGGCGTTCCGAGCACCAACGCGACCGTCGCTCCAAAGTCCATCGCGTCGGACGAACCGCCGATAACTCTTACCTCGGCACCATCGATATGCATGCGGACATACGCCGCGAGATCGTCGGCTAGACGCGACGCGTCGGCCGGAGTTGCTCCTACGAAGCTAATCTCTACATTCTCCATTTATTTAGCTTAAACGCAACCCATGGGCGTAGCAATCGGCTTAACGACCCCCGGTGCTAAACTCCGGAATCGACGCCGCGGAAAGCAGCTAACTTGAAGTTCGGCCCGCTAAGGGGGCGAAGAGTGATGACCTCGTCCACGAGGCGGGTGAGCACGGGGATGAGCCCGCTCTTGGCGATCACGATCAGCGGCGAGGCGTCGGACACGACGAGCTTCACCGATCGTCGGCCTCGAACGCTGCCAGCTCTTCGCCGACTTCCTCGGCCGGGTAGTCGACCGCGGGGATGCCTCTCGCGCCGAGGTGCGCGATGAAGCTCTCGACGGGGAGGCCGGCCAGCCGCGCCGCCTTGCCAAGGCTTACCGCCTTCTCGGCGAAGAGGGAGATCGCGATCGCGACGGCCACGCCTTCCCGCAGGAGATGCTCGTCCAGAGGCACGGCGACGAAGAGCGGACGCCCGTGCTTGGCGACGATCGAGAGATGCCCCGCCTCGGCCTGACGAACCAGCTCCCCGCTGCGCTCCCGCAGATCGCGTATCGAGAAGGTTTCCATGACGGCTCCGGAATTGTTCCCCAATTTGATAGCACACTTGTTCGGCCCGTTCACGACTTTTGGGCACGCCGCTGCGCAATCGTCGCGGCGCGGCCGGGCTCGGTCCGGCCCTACGGGAAGATCGCC
>JAHCKB010000285.1 GCA_026125985.1 Bradyrhizobium sp. | reverse complement strand
ACGGCGGAAACCCTTGCGCGCGGCGGCGTCGGACAGGCCGGGGTCGAGACAGAACCCTTCCGCGCATGGATCGACGCGTGGCAGATGCGCGCGCACGACGGGTTCGATGCGAAAACCGTCGCGCCGCTCGAACTCACCGCGTCGTCCGCCGAGTTCGCCTATGCGCTCAGACTCACCGCCGACCGCCCGCTGGTGCTGCAGGGCGAGAACGGTTTCAGCAGGAAGAGCGAGCGCGAACAGGCGTCCTACTACTACAGCCAGCCCTTCCTGAAGGTGACGGGCGAAGTCGACATCGACGACAAACCCGTCGCCATCATCGGCCTTGCCTGGATGGACCGCGAATGGAGCAGTCAGCCGCTTGCCTCCGACCAGAGCGGCTGGGACTGGTTTGCGCTACATTTCGACGGAGGCGAGAAGCTGATGCTGTACCGTATGCGCGAGACAAGCGGCCGGCACTATGCATCCGGAAACTGGATTTCACCCGAAGGCAAAAGCACGCTGCTCGGCACCGATGAAATCACCATGATGCCAAAAGCCACGACCGAGATCGCAGGCCGCAAGATCCCGACCGCCTGGCATGTGAGCATCCCGCGCCTGAACCTCGCGATCGACTGCGCGCCGCTGAACCCGAAGAGCTGGATGGGCACCAGCTTCGCCTATTGGGAGGGCCCGATCAGCTTCGCCGGCAGCCATCGCGGCGTCGGCTATCTTGAACTGACAGGATATTGAGCGAAGGCTCATGAATCGCGTCGCCGCCCTGCCGAGCAAAGCTGGAAGGATGGCGGGTGGTTCGGCTAATTTCCGGTGCCGGCCCGACCGGCACATACCCGAGGTGCGACGAGCATGGCTAGTTGGTTCGATGCGGCGACCGAATATGCCGCCACGTGGCTTGAATACCAGGTGAGGCATTCCGATCTCCCCGGCCTGCAGTTCGCAATCGGCATGGGCGGCCGCGACATCGTCGAAGGGGCATTCGGCAAGCCCGCGCTTTCGGCGAAGGACGAACTCACCAGCCGACACCTGCTGCGCGTGGCATCTCACTCAAAGACGTTCACGGCAGCCGGCATCCTGAAGCTCGTGGATGCTGGCCGGTTGCGCCTCGACGATCCGAGCAGCGCCCATATTGCGGGTCTGCATCCGGAGATCGGCCAGGCCACGATACGCCAGCTTCTGACGCACAGCGGCGGCACGACGCGCGACGGGCTCGATGCGGGCCAATGGCAGATCCGCCGACCATTTCTCAACGAGCCGGAGCTCAGATCCGCGCTGGCCGCACCGCCTGTCGTTCCAGCGAATACGCGTTTCAAATATTCAAATCATGGCTATGGGCTTCTTGGATTGATCATCGCGAAAATCACCGGAGAGTCCTACGGGTCCTGGATGCAGCGGGAAATCGTCCAGGCTGCAGGCCTGTCGCGAACATATGTGGATGCCCCATTCGACGAGCAGGCGCCGCTGGCGCGCGGCGCTTCTCATCGCCTGATCGGTCAGGGTCGTCATGAGATCGACACGTCAATCCCGACGAACGCGCTTGCCGCAGCGACAGGGTTTGCCAGCACGGCCGGCGACCTCGTTCGGTTTTTTCGGCAGCTTTCTCCGGAAGCCGAGAACGGATGGCTGAGCATTGCCGCCCGCCGGGAAATGACGCGAAGACACTGGCTCGTGCCCGACATGTCGGTCGAGCGCCACTACGGACTGGGAACGATGCACGGCAACACCAGCGGATGGGCCTGGTTCGGACATTCCGGCGTGTTCCCCGGATGTCTCTCTCACACCGCCGTGGTGCCGGAGGCAGATGTCGCTGTTAGCGCGATTGTCAACGGCGTCGAAACGCAGCCGGCCCTGCTCGTCGACGGCGTGCTTGCGATATTGCGCGCCATACGCGAGGGGGGATCGGCCAGTCCCGCGACCGCGAGCTGGCGCGGGCGCTGGTGGACGCCCTGGGCTGCATTCGACTTCGTTCCGCTTGAAAACAAGGTCCTCGTACTGGCGCCTGCACAGGCGAATCCGCTCATCGATTGTCTCGAGCTTGGAGAGGTGAGCGAAACGTCAGCCCGGATAGTCAGGGCGGGCGGCTTTGCCAACTTCGGCGAGTACGCACGGCTCATCAAGGACACGTCAGGCAAGCCCAAAGAGCTGTGGCTCGGGGGCACCAAGCTGCTCAGCGAGAACGACATATCGCGCGAAATAGGCGAGCGTTTCGCGAAAGGCGCCTGATCCATGCAGTGATCGCATCACGGATACGAGGACAACGCTGCCTGCAAGAGCGCGCAATTGCCCAGTGGATTTCCTGCCTCGGTCGGGGTTAGCCTTCGGGGCCTGATGCCTTCCCTGATCGGAGAGACGCCTATGTATCCCTTCCGGCCGACCGCTGCGTTTCTTTCGCTGTTCATGCTGGCGGGACCTGCGATGGCGCAGACCCATCCGATGGATGCGCTGACTGCGGACGAGATCAAGGCAACGGCGGCCATCCTCAGGGTCGATCCCCGCACCAAGGAGGCCGCCTATCAGCTCATCACGTTGAAGGAGATGCCGAAGGCCGACGTGCTGGCCTGGGCGCCGGGCAAGCCGCTGCAACGGATGGCGCGGGTCACCGCGGTCGCAGGCACCAAGGTGATCGAGGCCGACGTCAATCTGGGCAGCCGGGCGATCACCGGCATCGTGGAGCGCTCCGGCATCGAGGCGCCGCTGACGCTGAACGAGTTCACCAACGGCGTCGACGTCGCGCTGCAGAACCCCGAATTCCTCGCCGCACTCGCCAAGCGCGGCATCACCGATCCGAAAAAGATCTATTGCGCGCCCTTCTCCGCCGGCAATTACGGCATCCGGGAGCATGAAGGCAAACGGCTCTTGAAGGTCGGATGCTTCGACACCTCGCGCTCAACCAACAATCTGTTCGGCTGGCCGATCGAGCGGCTCTATGCGCTGGTGGAGCTGCGCGAAAAGCGCGTGCTGCGCGTCGTCGACGACGGCGTGGTTCCGCTGGCCGAGCAGGACATGAACTTCACCGAAGAAGCCATCAAGCCGCTGCGTCAGCCGCGCAAGCCGGTGCAGCAGGCGGCTCCGAACGGTCCGAACGTCCGCATCGACGGCGGCGAGGTGAGCTGGGGCAACTGGCGCTTCCACGTCCGGCTTGAGAGCCGGCAGGGTACGGTGATCTCGCTGGCACGCTGGAACGACGGCGGCAGGCAGCGCTCCGTGCTCTATCAGGGCTACATGTCGGAAATGTTCGTGCCCTATATGGACGCGGACTACGGCTGGTATTCGCGAACCTATTTCGACATGGGAGAATACGGACTCGGACTGCTGGCATCGCCGCTGAAGTCCGGCATCGACTGCCCCGCCTACGCCGTGTTCCTGAAAGGCACCCTGAATGACGACCGCGGCGAGCCCGACGAACGGCCCAACGCGATCTGCATCTTCGAGCGGGCGACCGGCGAGCCGGCATGGCGGCACTATGAAATCGGCAACCAGACCTACGAAGGCCGGCCGGGCGTCGAGCTGGTCGTCCGCATGGCCTCGCAGCTCGGAAACTACGACTATCTCATCGACTGGGTGTTCAACGACGCAGGCGAAATCGAGGGCCGGATCGGGGCCACCGGCATCGACGCGCTCAAGGGCGTCGCCGCCAAGACGATGCGAGATCCCACCGCAAAGCAGGACACGCGCTATGGTACGCTGGTCGCGCCCGGGCTGGTCGCCGTCCAGCACGACCACTTCTTCAACTATCGACTCGATTTCGATGTCGACGGTCCGACCAACACGTTTCAAAAAGACGTCTACAAGACGCTGACGCTGCCGCCCTCCAGCCCGCGCCGCTCGATCTACACGGTGTCACCGGAGAAGGTCGATCGCGAGGGTCCCGTGCTGGGCACGGGGCACGAGAAGACGATGAAGCTGCGGATTGTCAACGAAGCCGCGGCCAACTCGATGGGCAATCCCGTCAGCTACGAGATCGTCTACGCCAACCACGGCCACCTGATCATCGACCGCGACGACTGGCCGGCCCGGCGATCGGCGTTTCTGCAATCCGACATGTGGGTCACGCCGTACGACGAGAAACAGCGCTATGCGGGCGGCGACTATCTGTTCGCGTCGAAAGCCGTGCAGGGACTGCCTGAATGGACCAAAGCGGCGCGTGCGGTTCGCAACAAGGACATCGTGGTCTGGCTCAATATCGGCATGCACCATCTCACGCGCGCCGAGGACCTGCCGGTGATGCCTATGGTCTGGCACAGCTTCAGACTCAGGCCGTTCAATTTCTTCGACCGCAACCCGGCAGTCGATCTGAGGACCGACTTCGCGAAGTAAGCGATTCCAGCGCGGAGCGCGCTCTCGAGTCAGGCCCGCAACCGCGCAATCGCGCCGGCGACGGTCTGCATGGTGATGCCGAGCACCCAGCCGACCAGGACGAGCACGGTCCAGGTCATGTGCGGCTCCGTGCGCAGCACGATTACGGCGACGGAAAAGAATGCGGTAAATGCCGCAAGAAAGGTGCCGATGGCGCTGAGCAGTTCGGCGGCATCGATGCGCGCGCGCGTACCGTCATTCTCGCCTTCGGGGTGGAAAGGTAGCGGTGGTGTATCGATGCCGAGATAGAAGCCGATGGCGCCGCCGACCATCATGGCGAGCAGGAAAGCCTGGGTCGTGAGGAAGGCGATGGCCGACCCGGTATGGGCGGCGACGAACAATCCGCTTGCCGCACCCGCCATGGCGAGCCCGATCCGCTCCAGGAAATGCGCAACCCTTCTGACACGCGTCCGCATGGCTGTCCCCCCCGACACGATCGCAACATTTCCACGCTAGACCGATTTCGCAACCGGCGGAAGCGATTATCTCAGCAAACCGCCGCAGCCTTGCTATGCTGGCGTGGCTCAAAAGGGGACTATTCCATGTTTCATCTTACGGCGATCGTCACCTGCCTGGCGGTAGGGTTCTATTTCTTCACCAGCGCACAGGTCGCGCGGGGACGCGCCGCCTTCGGCATCAAGGCGCCGGCAATCACCGGCCATCCGGATTTCGAGCGGCTGTTCCGCGTGCAGATGAACACGCTGGAATGGATGCCGATTTTCCTTCCCTCATTGTGGTTGTTCGCAATCTATATCAGCGACCTCTATGCCGCCGCGCTCGGCGCGGTCTGGATCATCGGCCGTATCCTGTACTGGAACGGCTACCGGCAGGCGGCGAACAAGCGCAGCATGGGTTTTGCGGTCCAGGCGCTGGCCTGCTTCGTGCTGTGGCTCGGCGCGCTGGGCATGATCGTCTGGAAGATGACGCATGCGTAGGCGAGCGGGTGCACGTCGGCCCTCTCGCACGAGCAGCGACGACAAAATTCCGCGCACCGGAAGATTGACACCTTCCTCACGCCTGCGAGCGACATCAAGGCGCAGCCTGTGAATTTGAGCGTGACGGCGCATCGGCCGCGTGTCAGTATGATCGCCAATGTGAACTGCGCGCGTTCGACGAAGCGCAGCCACCGAGGGGGAATGCTCAGGGCGCCGGCGCGGAAAGCGACGGCATGCGCGCCCCTTTGGCCTACTTGGTCTTTCGGACTGACAGGTCACCGGCGTAGATGGCACGACAGATTGTCCATCGTCTGCTGATATCGATCCCCGCACTGGTCGGGGTGCTCTTCCTCTGTTTCTGCCTGCTACAGGTGGTGCCGGCCGATCCCGCGATGGTGATCGCAGGCCCGGATGCCACGCCCGAAACCATCGCCGCCATCCGCCAGGAACTCGGGCTCGACCGCTCGATTCCCATCCAGTTCTTCGAATACATCATGCGCGTCATGCGCGGCGATCTCGGCCGATCCATCATCTCCAACAAGAAGGTGATCGAGGAGTTGGCACTGACGATCGGCCCGACGGTCGAATTGATGGTGGGCGGGATGCTGATCGCCGTCCCCATCGGGATTGCGTTCGGGACGCTCGCCGCGGTCAATCGCGGCAGCATCACCGAC
>JAHCKB010000284.1 GCA_026125985.1 Bradyrhizobium sp. | reverse complement strand
GAAGGCGTTGAGCTTGCCGGTGATGCGTCCGAAGCCGTTGCTGACGACCGCGCCGAGGCGGAACATCGGTTCCGGAACGGGAACGAAGCCGATCATGGAGAGTCCGATCCAGCCCAGCGAGACGGCGGCGGCCCATCTCAGCACCAGATGCGCCATCGAACGGTCCAGCACGCCGAACACGCTCGTGCCCAATGCGCCAACCGCCATGCCGGCCACCATGTAGCCGGTGACGCGACCCGCATTGATCAGGATATTGTCCCGCAGCAGATGCGAATTGCCTGAGGGCGCCGACGCCATGCAAAGGCTTGCCGCAATGCCTGCACACATGCCGAGGCAATGCAGGCTCGAGGCGACGCCGAGCAGAAGTCCGGCAATCAGGATGGGCTGGTCAAAATCGAACACGATGTGGCTTGATAGAAGGCGGGGGCCAGCCTCGCCTTGCGTTGCATCAAGGGAAACCCGACCGGCATGCCGCCTGTCGAGTCGCGCTGGTGCAAGCATGCCAGACGCGCCGGGGCATGTCATCATCCCGCCATACCGGTCCCGGTCGCGCCGAATGGCGGCCGGTTGAAGCCTGGCGGCGAGCGCTTTCTATTGCTTGGCGAGCGCGACCGAGAATTCGCCGTTGCGCACACGCGCGGCGAGGCCTTCGGCAAACTTTGCGACCGCGTCCTCGCCATAGGTCGTCACCAGCTCGGCGAGCGCTGCGAACATGCTGGCCTGCGCCAGGCAGTCGCCGTCGACGCCGTCATGGCGCGCGTCGGCCCAGGCTTCGTTGAGGTAACTCAGCGCGGCCTGCTTCTGCTCGTTTTCAGGCATGGGTTCGCGGGCGGCGGAATAGGGCGCAGACAGGCTCATTGCACTCAACGGAATTTCGACGCGCTCCCCGGAACGCATCTGGTGGCAGGTTGTGTAGCACGGGCTTCTGCCTCGAATAGGGCAGTTCTTTAGGAAAGGTTAACGCGGCCGTTCCTTTGAGACCGAGGCCCCGGCGTTCCATCCGAGGCGCCTGAAAAATGCTCCAGGATCGCGTGCGGCGTGGCGCAAAGCCGCACCGCGCCGGCCCCCAGCAGTTCCTCGCGGCTGCCATAGCCGTAGAGCACGCCGATCCCCTCGATCCCGTTCTGTTTCGCGCCGATGATGTCGTGGCTGCGGTCGCCGATCATCACCGCCTGCGCGGGATCGGTGCCGGTGCGCTCGAGCGCCCAGGCCAGCAGGTCGCCCTTGTGAGCCCGGGTGCCATCGAGCTCGGCGCCGAATACCTGCTCGAAATAGGGGCGCAGCCCGAAATGATCGATGATGCGGTCGGCATAGACATGCGCCTTGCTGGTGGCGACGAACAGCCAGGCACGGGGCTTCAGCGCCGCCAGTGTCGCCTCGATGCCGGGATAGACGGCGTTCTCGAACAGGCCGACATCGCCGAAGCGCTCGCGATAGAGCGCCACGCCCCGGTCGGCCAGTTCCTCGCCCACCATGCGCGCAAAGCTCGTCTGGATCGGCGGGCCGATGCACCAGGCTAGTTCATCCTGCGCGGGAACGGGCCGCCCGAGCTTCTCCAGCGCATACTGAATCGAGCCGGTGATACCGGGCTTGGGGTCTGTCAGCGTGCCGTCGAGGTCGAAGAAGATGGTGTCCATCTCAGTTCGCATACCGCGCCGTGAGGTCGCGCGAGATCTTGACGCCTTCGTCGATGTAGCGGCGGATCGCCACCGTCGCGGCCGGCGTGCAGGTGCGGTAGGTCTGCTGGAAGCCGTTGTAGCCACGGTTGAAGGCCGCGATCATGTGGGCGCGGCGATCGCCGGACGGGGTCTCGGCGTCGATCAGCGCCTGCATCTCGTTGCGCCATTTCAGGCCGTCATTGCTGCCGCAGATCCCCCGGAGATAATGCAGGGTGCCGAGGATTTCGGCGAGCCGCTGCAAATCGCCGTCAAAGGGCGCCGCATCCTGCGCCCGCGCGGGCACGGCGGCGAGGGCTGAAATCAGCAGGAAAACGGCAAGGAGGCGCTGGTGCATCTGGGGTCCGGAATCGAGCCCGATATGCCCCCTCAATAGGTTGGAAGCAAGGCGTAACGGCCTGCTTTTACGCAGTAATGATCCGCCAGGCGGCCTGAACCATTTCCTGAAGGCCGCCGGTCATCTTGAGGTCGCCGAGTACGTCGGGCTTCAGCCATCTGAAGTCGTCGTGCTCGTCATTCAGGACCGGTTCCAGCGCCTGCCAGCGCGCCGCAAAGGACATGATGAGATAGTGCCCTCCGCCGCCGGCCGACGGCAGCACCTCGCGCCAGCCGGCGAGGCCCAGTATCTCGATCCTGATTGCGGTCTCCTCGTCGACTTCGCGATGCAGCGCGGTGTGCAGGGACTCGCCGAATTCGACCCGCCCGCCCGGCAGCGAGTAGAAGCCTTTGCCCGGCGAGCGGGCGCGGCGCACGACAAGCACGCGGCCGTCGCGGAAGATCGCGGCGCTGACGGCGAGCTGCGGTCGTTGCGGATGCTCGATGGCTGTCACGGCGGCCCAGGGGTGAGATACGGATTCGCCATCTCACCATAGCCTATTGTTCGACGATGATCTTTTCCGCGAGCCGCCAAGGGCTCATCCGGCCATGATGGTGTCGATGTCGGATTCGGTACCGCCATTGATGACGCCGCCGGCCAGGCCCACCAGCGGCTTGACCCAGCCGGTCGCCTGCTCGGCGAGCGCGGCCCGGCTCGTATCCTGCTTGACCTCGCGCATGGCCTGGCCCACCGCGGTCAGGATTGACGTCATGGTGCTGGTCAGCCGGTCGAACTCGCCGCGGATGGCGGGGTGGGCCTGCTCATAAGCCTCGATGGCGAGGTCGCGGGCCTTGAAGTTGGAAGCCGTGAAGTGCTCGGCATAGGAAAGCGGACACCAGAGCAGGAAGTCTTCGGCGCATTCGGGCATGTCCGGGATCATTTCCAGAAGCATGATGGCTTCGTTGAAATGATTCAGATAGTCGGTGGCGAGCCCGGTGCGCGGATTGATGTTGGCTGCACGCAGTTGCGCCGCGCGAGCTTCGTCGATGCCCGTCGGTTGGCTGGTTTTCGTCGCTGTGGCGGCCGCTGAACTCATTTGTGACAGTGTTGGCATTTGGGGTTAAAGGGACCTGAACAAGTGCCTCTTTGAGTTGCGGAATGTGCGGACGCTTCGTGATCACATCGCCTCCGGCGGCGATCCGACAGGTATTTGGCTACGCGGAGCAGCCGAATTTCCCGCCGAGGTATAATATCGCCCCCACTCAGCCCGTTCCGGTAGTGATCCTCGACCAGGGCGCACGGCATTTCCGGCTGATGCGCTGGGGGCTGATGCCGGCCTGGGTGAAGGATCCCCGGAAGTTCACCCTGTTGATCAACGCGCGCAGCGAGACCGTGCAGGAAAAGCCGGCGTTCAAGAACGCGATCCGGCGGCGGCGCTGCCTGATCCCCGCCGACGGCTACTACGAATGGCACGTCAGCGAAGACCGCAAGCGGCCCTATTTCATCTACCGATCCGACCGGAAGCCGGTCGGGTTTGCCGGCCTGGCGGAAACCTGGGTCGGGCCGAACGGCGAGGAGGTCGATACGGTGGCGATCGTCACTGCGCCCGCAAGTCCTGATCTCGCCGTGCTGCATCATCGCGTGCCCGTGACGATCGCGCCCGACGCCTTCGAACAGTGGCTCGACTGCTCTTCCGATTCCGCCGAAGGCGTGATGGCGCTGCTGCGGGGGCCGGACGAAGGCGAGTTCGCCTGGCACGAGATCTCGACGCGGGTCAATCACGTCGCCAATGACGACGCGCAGCTGATCCTGCCGATCACCGACGAGCAGCGCGCGGCGGAGGCGCCGAAGCCGAAGCGGGCGGCGAAGAAGGCCGCGGCGGGCGGGGGGGATGACGGGCAGGGGAGTTTGTTTTAGGGCTACGCATTGATCTTGTCCGCTTTCGGGGATCGGCAGACGTGGACCGAGCGGCCGGAAAGGTCTGTAAGTGACCGATTGTGTTGAAAAAGTCGAAAATAACACCACCGCAAAAACTTCGCGGAGATCAGCTCGGAGCAATCTCTGGCAAGAGAACCCCTCGTCGTGAAGCTACGTAGATCGCCGAGCGGTTTTGCCCAAGTTGATTTGGTCCCCCACGTCCAGCGGCATCAAGCTCATCAGAAGCCCTTAGAAAATGGGCATGCTCGCCACAAAGGACTTTTTCAACACAATCGACCCAAAGCGCTCTTAAGACGTGACGATTCGCAAATTTGGTTCGGCTCTCGTGGACGCTCAAGTTTACTGCGATCGTATGAGCGCCGACGCAAGCGCCAATACGAAGATAAATGATCCCATAAAGATCATCATGCCGCACATGCCAAAGTAAATCAGTACACTGTCCATCTCCCGGAATCGAGCATCTCGGGCACGTTGAAATTGTTCCGAACGGTGAAATGCGGCTTGAAAGCCGCGCCAGTTCAAGTCCATGAACAATGGCATCAAGAATATAAACAACTGAAAGAATAGGAGTGCAAATTGCCGCTCCGAGCTCTCTTTTGAGGCCTCAACCTGTCGGATAATCTCTAGGCTTCCCAAGAAATGCACGAGAGCTGAAACCGCAGCGACAATGGCGAATAGAGACCCGTTTATAATCCAGGTCCATCTAGCCGCGCGCGGCGACGCGTCAAGAATTGAGCGGGCCTCCGTCCGACGGTCATTCATGGTTGTTTGAGTTCTTAGCGCCACAAGCGTCAGCCAGAACTATCTTAGCGTGTCCTAGACTGGTGTCCACTTTGGCCCAAATCGGACATCCCTCGATAGTCCGGCAATGTCCGCCCTTACGAACAGAGCCGATATTCCCCGCTCCCGCATCGCGGATTTATGAGTGCACGCCTAACTCACGTAGCGCCGCTGAAAATCCTCAGCGCCGCGTATTGCAGCAGCATGATGGTCTTGGCGTCGACGATACGGCCATCGTCGCTCATGGCGAGCGCTTCGTCGAACGGAAGCTCGAGCACCTCGATCTCCTCGCCTTCGTGGGCAAGGCCGCCGCCGGCGCCGACGCGCATCGACGGATCGTATTCGGCGACGAAGAAGTGGATCTTTTCCGTGAGCGCGCCGGGACTCATGAAGGCTTCGAAGATCTTGCGAACTTCGTGCAGCCGGTATCCGGTCTCTTCCTCGGCTTCGAGGCGGATGCGCTGTTCCGGCGAGGCGTCGTCGAGCAGGCCGGCCGCCGCCTCGATCAGGAGATCGTCATGGCCGTTGGCATAGGCGGGATAACGGAACTGCTTCACCAGCACGACGCTTCGGCCATCGAGGTTGTAGGGCAGCAGGGCAGCAGCATCGCCGCGGTCGAGTACCTCGCGGTTCTGGGTCTGCCATTGCCCGTCGTCGCGCTTCCAGTCGAAGGTCACGGCATTGAAGCTGAAATGGCCTTTGGAAAGCGGGCGGACGTCCTTGACGCGGATGCGGTCGGAAATCGTCATGTGGCCCGTCCGTCAGGTCCCGTTCCGACCGTCGATCCATTTGGCGAACACGACGGTGTCGGATTCCTCGTAGCCGATTGACCGGTAGAACGCGCCGGCCTTCGCGTTCTCGCGCCGGACCATCAGTTGCAGCTTGGGCAGTCCGGCCTGGCGCAGCCATTGCTCGGCGGCCGCCATGATGGCACGGCCGAAGCCCTTCTTCTGTCTCGCGGGATCGACGGCGACGTAATAGACCCAGCCGCGATGGCCATCATGGCCGACCATGGCGGTCGCAACGATCGTGTCGCCGTCGCGGCCGACCAGCACGGTGGAATTGGCATTGCGACGCGCGAGCGCAATGTCGCTGGCCGGATCGTTCCACGGCCGGGTCAGGCCGCAATGCTGCCACAGCGCGATGACGGCTTCGACGTCATCATCGGCGATCTCGGCGACGGCGAGCGCGGCGACGGGGATGTTCACAGCACCTTGCCGGGGTTCATGATGCCGTTGGGATCGAGCATC